>CAZFCR010000306.1:0-4513 GCA_964517305.1 uncultured Akkermansia sp. | reverse complement strand
GTAGCCAATATTTTTCTATAGGATTAAATCTATTTGTAACATCAAAAACAAACATAATAACCATGAAAATAGAACAGATATATACCGGATGTTTAGCGCAGGGCGCCTATTACATCACCAGCGGAAAAGAAGCTGCCATCATTGATCCCCTGAGGGAAGTACAACCGTACATTGACCGGGCGAATGCCGATGGCGTAACAATCAAATATGTATTTGAAACACATTTTCATGCCGATTTTGTTTCGGGCCACATTGATCTTGCCAAAAAAACGGGAGCAAAAATTGTGTATGGTCCTGGTGCCAATCCTGAATTCGAGGCGGTTATTGCCAAAGACGAAGAGATCTTTAAACTGGGAAATATCAGTATCAAGACAATTCATACACCCGGACACACGCTGGAAAGCACCACTTATCTGCTGATTGATGAGCAGGGCAACAATCACGCCATGTTCAGTGGCGACACATTGTTTCTGGGTGATGTAGGCCGGCCTGATCTTGCACAAAAAGGAAAATTAACCATGGAAGATCTGGCGGGCATGTTATACGATTCGCTTTATAAAAAAATACTGCCTTTGGAAGACGAGATCATCGTTTATCCTGCGCACGGTGCCGGCAGCGCTTGCGGCAAAAACATGATGAAAGAAACGGTTGATACTTTAGGTAATCAGAAAAAGATCAATTATGCTTTGAATCAACCCAGTAAAGCAGCGTTCATCAAAGCGGTGACCGATGGTCTTACCACCCCGCCCGCTTATTTTCCAATGAATGTAGCCATGAATAAAAAAGGTTATGCGAGCATCGACGAGGTGATTAACAATGGTATGAAGGCGCTGAATGCCTCAGAGTTTGAAGCCGCTGCTGAAACCACTGAAGCCCTTGTGCTTGATACACGACCGGCAGCGGATTTCGCAAAAGGATTTATTCCGCGATCGGTGAACATTGGCCTTAACGGTGATTTCGCACCCTGGGTGGGCGCGCTCATCAGGGATACCAGGCAGCCACTGCTGCTTGTTACCGAAGCCGGAAAAGAAGAGGAAACCGTTATCCGCCTGAGCAGGGTTGGATTTGATAACATCCTCGGTCACCTGAAGGGAGGTTTCGATACCTGGAAACAAAGTAATAAAGAGGTTGATACCATTAACCGGATCTCGGCCGACACTTTTGCAAAAGAATACAACGCACAGGCAAAGGTGCTAGATGTGAGGAAAGAATCGGAATACGAGGCCGAACACGTGAACGAGGCATACAACAGGCCGCTCGATCAGATCAATTCATGGTTTGCCATGCTTGACGACAAAGAGCCTTTTTATCTCCATTGCGCGGGTGGATACAGGAGTATGATTGCGGCGAGTATTCTGAAAGCCCGCGGTATCCATCATTTTAAAGAAGTGGAAGGTGGTTTTAAAGCCATATCAGAAACCACTGTGCCAAAGACAGATTTTGTATGTCAGACCAAAATTATGAACCAGAAATAAACAAACAATGAAAACCAACAAAGAAATAGTGATCGATGTCCGCACCGAAGATGAATGGAACCAGGACGGTCACAGTGAAAAAGCAGTAAACATCCCGTTTAACCGCCTTTCATCGGAATATGAAAAACTAAAAGGGTATGACCAGGTGACGCTTGTGTGCAGAAGTGGCGCAAGAGCCGGAGCAGCAAAAGAAATGCTGGAGAGAGCCGGATTTAAGAACGTGATCAACAAAGGACCATGGCAAAACGCGCAGTAATGCAAAAAATAAAAGCTTATTTCAGGGCCTGGTCGCTGATGCGCGGGATACGTGCAGGATTGGGACTTCTGGTAATTGCTCAGGGTCTGGGCACCGGCGACACACTGTCGCTGGTGCTGGGCTCGGTTTTTGCGGGCATGGCCTTTTTAAACATCGGCTGCAATGGCAGCTGTGCAGTGAATACAAACAATAACTCAAAACCAGATGCGGAGCCCGAATTTGAAGAAGTGGTTGTCAGGAAATAAAACCTACTTACTGGGCGCCTTATTGGGCGCAGTTGCAGGATTTCTGTACTGGCGCCTGATCGGATGTTCGTCCGGCAGCTGTGCAATTACATCGAATCCTTTAAACAGCACCTTGTATTTTTCACTGGCTGGATTATTTATCGGCGGCAACTTCAGGAAAACGGATAACAACGCCGGTAATCAGGAGTCAAATAATATTTTATAAAGCGACTTAAAATAAGGTTATACGCAGTACTCAGCCTGCGCCACCTTTGATCAGGTGATCCATTTTGGCGAACGCCGGTTGCTCATCGCATCCCTGATCCTCAATTTAAAACTTTCAGCGAGTTGGGTGGCCATTAAGCGGACCTCTTCTCCGCTTTCACTTTCATGGATGAGCAACCTTCTGTTTTTGTTATAAACGATCGACAACTGGTTGATCCCTGTTGCAGGCTCACTCATATCGCAGGCTTCACAGGTGGCATAAAATGTTTTAAACATCAGCAGGTAATCTGCTTTTGGCAATGGTTTCCAGGCATCGATCAGATAAAAAACACCAAATAACCTGCGGGTCAGTTTGTACTTTTTTTCAGCGAGATCAACCAGAATACCCTGCCTGAGAACAACTCCTGAAGCTGCATATTTTCCTTCTAATATCATGATACAAAGTTCGTGATCAGAAAAAACAAAAACAGCAACCTGTGTTACACTTCCTGGTTTGTAACAAATGTCACCAATATAAATTCGTACTTTGAGTAACTTCGCAACCTTAAAAATTAAACTGTTGTTTATGTTAACTGAATTTTTCTCAAATCCCTGGCCCTGGTACATTGCCGGACCTCTTATAGGTCTTACCGTACCACTTTTATTGCTGATCGGAAACAAAACATTCGGCATCAGTTCGTCTTTAAGGCACATCTGCGCAGCCTGTTTACCCGGCAATGTCAGTTTTTTTAAATACGACTGGAAAAAAGAAGTCTGGAATCTTTTTTTTGTGGGTGGTATTCTGCTCGGCGGTTTCCTCACCCTCCTTGTTTTTCCATCGCAGCAAACAATTGCCATTCATCCCCAACTGGCTGAAGACCTGGCTGGCTACGGCATCACCGATTATTCTTCACTCGTGCCCACCCAGCTGTTTTCATGGGAATCTCTTTTTTCTGCGCGCAGCCTTATCATGATGGTGGGTGGTGGTTTTCTGGTGGGTTTTGGCACACGGTACGCAGGCGGGTGTACCTCCGGCCATGCCATTTCAGGCATTTCGAACCTGCAATGGCCTTCAGTTGTGGCCACTATTTGTTTTATGGCCGGCGGCTTTTTTATGACCCATGTTATTTTACCAATCATATTAGCTCTCTAAATCATGAACCCTATCAACACACAACAGGAAACCCAGCAGGAGTATGATCTCCGCGCCACCGATACACTTTGTCTCAACGAGTCAAGGCTGGTTCATCCCTGGTGGTACAATCTGAAATACGCGCTGGCCGGTATTTTTTTCGGGATCTTATTTGTAAAGGCTGAGATCGTTTCCTGGTTCAGGATCCAGGAGATGTTCAGATTACAATCCTTTCACATGTATGGGGTCATCGGATCAGCCATTGCGGTAGGCATGCTCAGCATCTTTCTCATCAAACGGTTCAACATCAAAACCATTCACGGAGAAAAAGTTGAATTTCATCCCAAACAGTTCAATAAAGGGCAGATCATCGGCGGACTTATTTTCGGACTGGGCTGGGCGCTCACAGGTGCCTGCCCGGGACCCTTGTTTGCACAGATCGGTACCGGCGCCACAGCGGTGATCATTACCCTGCTCAGCGCCATTGCAGGCACCTGGGTATACGGCTATTTCCGCGACAGACTGCCGCACTAAAAGCCAGAACTAATTTCTATCTTTATTGCGTTCACTCAGCATGGAATTATTCGATCAACTTAAAGATTACCTGGAACCGGCGCTCATTGAAGAAATAAAAGCACTGGGCAATGTTCAAACCTTCAGAGAGGGTGAAGTGATCATGGACTATGGCAAAAAGATCAGGTTCATGCCACTTGTACTCAGCGGCACCATTAAGGTATTAAAACGCGATGAAGAAGGCAAAGAGATTTTATTGTATTACCTCGGATCTTCTGAAAGCTGCGCCATGGCCTATGCCTGTTGCATGGAAGATAAAAAAAGCGAGATCAGGGCGGTTGCTGAAGACGAAGTGAAATTAATTGCGATCCCTCACGAAAAACTGGACACCTGGCTCAGTAAGTACAGCAGCTGGAAGAGTTATATTTTTGGCAGTTTTACTCAGCGGTTCAACGAGTTGCTGCGTTCGTTCGAAAACGTAGCCTTTAAAAAACTGGATGAACGTCTGGTCAGCTATCTGAAAGAAAAAGCAAGGATCTCAGGAAAAAACCTGCTTGCTCTGTCGCATAACCAGGTGGCAGACGAACTCGGCACTTCAAGGGTGGTCATCTCGCGCCTGCTCAAACAACTCGAAAACGAAAAAAAGCTCCTGCTCTACCGTAACGAGATCAAATTGCTTTCCGATTTTGTTTAGTCTGTTGTTTTACGT
>CAZFCR010000305.1:0-4744 GCA_964517305.1 uncultured Akkermansia sp. | reverse complement strand
TGGTAAAGGGCAGGGCCAGGTGAGCCGCGTCGCCGATCAATACCACATTTTTTTTGTGGAAGGCTGGCAACAGATCAAAATCACGCGTGTTCCAGATGTAAGTGCTGCTGAAATCATTGGTGGCTATCACATCCTGAACCACTTTCGGGAATTTGGCAAGGAGCTTATCACAGAATATTTTGAGTTCTTCTGGACTTGCATCCGGCACGTCGGAAACGGCGGGATCGTATTGCATGAACCATACAAATTCATTGTCTCCGGTTGGGATCAATCCAAAAGCGAGACCGTTTTCTTTTTTCTGGTATTTGGTGAAGATGCTCCGGAATTCTTCAGAAATGTTCTCGTTGTAACAAACACCCACAGCTTCTTTCACTTCCACCGGCGTAAATTTTACCTTACCGTGAATGAGCTCGCGTACTTTTGAGTTACCGCCATCAGCGCCAACAAAAATATCGCCGTATTCGATCTCTCCGTTGAGGAAGGCCGCGGCCACGATGGTATCTTTTTCGTAGATAAAGTGCGAAAAAGCACGGCCACCGATGATGCGCTCCATTGGGATGAGCGACAATAAAAATGTAACCAGGTCGCGGCGTTTGATGCACTGCCACGAATCGAGCTGCAGTCTTTTGATCTCCTCGCCGTTGGGACGTTTCAGACTGAATGCGTCTACCCTCTTGCCGGGTAATTTTTTAGTTTCTTCGTCTCTGAGTTCTTTGAGGATTGACAAGCCATCGGTATGCATTAAAAACGCATGACCGAGTACAGGCGCCCCTACGGCCCTTTCGCAGATCACCACATCGTGATTGTTCTTCAGTAAAAAACGGCCGAGTGTGAGACCGGCAATACCACCGCCAATAATTACAACTTTCATATAGAGTTTAGTGTGTGTTTCATTCTATTTAACGCCTCTTTCAGAATGTCTTCTGAAGTGGCAAAACTAAGCCTGATGTAGCCTTCAGCACCCTCGCCAAACCATTGTTTGAGGCCGGGCACCACCGCTACCTTGGCTTCGTTCATCAGCAATTCCTGTATTTCACTGCTGCTTTTTCCGGTTCCTGTAATGTTGGCCAGTGCCACATAACATCCTTCAGGAGCAATACAACTCACGCCTTTCATGCTGTTGAGCTCGTTTACAACCAGATCGCGCATCTTTTGCAGGTGATTTACAAATCCGTTCAGCCAGCCCTCACATTTGTTGAGCGCCGTAGCTGCGGCAATCTGTGAAAGAACGTTGGCCCCGTGAATCGTGGAGCCATGCAGCGACACCGCAAACAGCCTGTCAAACTGTTCGGTTGTTGAAGCCAGAACCGCCCCTATCCTCATCCCGGCCAGACCGTAAGATTTACTGTAACCTGTTACAGTAATGGTGCGGTTCCTGATCGTTTCGTTGAGGGAAGCGATGCTTGTAAATTCAAACGGTTTAAATATTATATCGCTCCAGATCTCATCAGAGAGGATCATAAAGTCGTGCTTCTCAGCCAGCTCCCCAAATCTAAGCAATTCTTCGCGTGTAAACACCTTTCCTGTTGGATTTAACGGGTTACACAGGCATAATAATTTTGTTTTGGGAGTGATCTTTTTTTCAAAGGCATCAAAATCGAGGTGGTCAGTACCGGGCGGAATGGCAAACGGTACCGCCGTAGCGCCGATGGTTTCAACAGAATAACGAAATAAAAAATCAACCGGATCAAAAATAAGGGCCTCATCGCCGGCCTGCATAAACGATTTTACAATAAGGTAAATCCCGAAGGCCGCGCTGTCAACAGGCAATACCAGGTCAGCAGTGGCGGGAATGCTGCGTTTGTTCCTGAAAAACTTCGCCACACTTTCCCTGAACTCCGGCAGACCTGTTGGCGGACCATAACACAGGTAACGGTCGCTCGCGAAATTAGAGATCGCTTCGGCAATTTCCGGTGCGCTTTTAAAGTCAGGATCCGCGGCAGTTAAGGGAATCACGCCATCGGGCACTGTGGCCCATCTGAGATTGTAAGCCCTTTCTTTTAAGATCCTGAGGTTAATGGCACTGGTATCAAACATATATATAAAATTAAATTAACATACTCCTGCCGTAGAGCGCGGGTAGCAGGTGCGTAAAAACTCACGAGTTAAGAAAAATCATTGTCTTTTGAAAGTCCTGCACATTAAAACTTTCTAAGGTGAGCATTAATTTGTGGTGTAAATATTTTTAAATTATATTTACCTTGCAGGAATAATTAAAAATTTAAAGTGCTAAACACCCTGGCTCAACCTAAGAATCAATAGTGAAACAGTTAGACAAGCTGGTGCTCAGCGACCTGCATTTTAAGCAGATAGTTGAGCTCTCAACAGACATGATTTACAGGTTAAACGAAACCGGAGATTTCGTTTATGTGAATCCTGCTGCTTCGCATATTTGTGGTTACACCGCCGAAGAACTACTGGGAATGAACCTGGTACAACTCTCCGAGCCCTATAAACAGCACGAACTTCAACACGCCATCAGCAGGGTGGTTTCCGAAAAAGCTGCCGTTGAAATTGATATTCCCTTTACAAAAAAGGATGGCAGTCTCCTGTGGCTCAGCCATAAGCTCCAGGCCGATGAAAGTCGCCAGGGAACAATGATCACAGGCATCGCCCGGGACATCACCGAAAAAATAAAAACCGAAAAGCAGTATACCAATAAAATCGGACAACTGCTGGTACTCATTGAAAACATGCAGTCGGGTGTGCTGGTTGAAGACGAAAACCGCAAGATCATTTTAGTGAACAGGGCTTTCTGCGATTTGTTTTCAGTGAACCTGATTCCTGAAGACCTGATAGGGAAAGATTATTCGTATGCGGCCTATTACATTAAAAAACTTTTTAAGGACGCCAAAGAATTTGCAGAACACGAACAATTCGTGATCAACAAAAAAAAAATCCACATTGGCCAGGTGCTTGAATTGTTTGATGGCAGGATCTACGAACGCGACTACATTCCTATTTATATTGAAACGGGTTACATGGGTAACCTCTGGAAATACAGGGACACAACGGAACGCAACAAGATCAGGAATGAACTTGTAAAAAGCGAGAAAAAATACAAGAGTGTGATCGATACCATGCAGCTGGGTTTACTCGAGGTGGATAAAAACGACCGCATTCTTTCCGCCAACGAATCTTTTTGCCGCATCCTCGAATACAAATCGGTTGATGAGCTGATTGGCAAACCCGCCTTTGATACCCTGCTCGATCCGGATCAGCAAAGGGTGATGGTGGAACAGATGTCCATGCGACAGGAAGGTATTTCAAACGCCTACGAGATCAAGGTAAAAAAAGCCAATGGTGGTTTTGCCTGGATGCTCATCAGTGGCGCGCCGCTGTTTGATCACAATAACAATGTGATCGGATCGGTGGGTGTCCATCTGGATATTTCTTACCAGAAACGCATCGCCATTGAGCTTGAAGAAAAGAAAGCCATGCAGAACCTCATGGAATGGCAGGAAAAAGCCATGGAGCACCTTGAGGAAAAAGTAATTGAGCGTACTTCAGAGGTGGTTAAACAGAAAGAGATCATCGAATACAAAAACAAAGAGATCACCAACAGTATCAATTACGCCCTGCGCATTCAGCAGGCTTTGTTGCCGGATAAAAAAGAGATCGGCAAAGTATTTCCTGAATGCCTGATTGTTTACAAACCAAAGGACATTGTGAGCGGCGACTTTTATTATTTTAATAAAAATTCCGACAGTTGTTATATTGCCGCTGCCGACAGCACCGGCCACGGGGTTCCAGGCGGTTTCATGAGCATGCTGGGATCAGAAAAACTTCACGATGCCGTGCAAAAAGGTGGCAACCCGGGCGAGATCCTTTCCATTCTCAACAGAAGCATTAAAAATTCGCTGCGCCGCACCGAAGGCGAGCGTTCTATCCTCGACGGGTTTGACATTGCGCTTTGTTTGTTTGATCTTAATACCAAAATGCTGCGTTTTGCCGGTGCCCACCGCCCTATTTACATAGTAAGGAAAGGCACCAAAATTATTGAGGAAATCAAACCTACCAAAACGGCCATTGGCGGATGGACAGACGAATACCAGATGTTTGAAACCCACCAGGTGCAGTTGCACGAAGGCGACAGCTTTTTTATGTTCACCGATGGTTTTGCCGATCAGTTTGGCACCACCAACCGCCGCCTGATGTCGAAAAATTTTAAACAACTGATTGTCTCTATCCAGGACCAGCCGCTGGCCATGCAGGAAGCTTATCTAAAAGAGTTTCTGGTGAAATGGCAGGGCGATGAAGAACAAACCGACGACATTCTGGTACTTGGTGTAAGGGTATAAATCTTTTTTGATGGCCGCTATTCCCGAGCGATTTCACTGGGCCGCAGGGCTCATTCATCCGAAACCTTCTGACAAGATCCTGGAAATTGGCTGCGGCACAGGCCTACTTGCGAAATTACTTCTTGACGAGTATGGTATAAGGCATTTCACGGGTATCGACCGATCGGAAGCGATGATCAAAATGGCCATTAAAAACAATGAAGACGCTGTGACAGAAGGCCGTGCTGAATTCATAAAAACGGTGTTTCCTTTTAAAGATCCAAAACCAAAACAATATAACCGTCTTGTGGCTTTTAATATTGGATTTTTTTCAAAACCAGGATCATCCGAAACAGAACATTTAAAAGGTCTTATAAAACCCGATGGCAGCTTGTTTGTTTTCCTGCAGGCACCCTATGAAATAGACATCCATGCAGCGCAGCCCATCGTAAAGAACCTGCTGA
>CAZFCR010000304.1:0-4768 GCA_964517305.1 uncultured Akkermansia sp. | reverse complement strand
GGCTTGCGCAATCCGGTTATAAAATCTTACCTCTGGAGCATGGCGCCTGAATTTGTATTTGAGATCGGCTACAATGTTTTTATTTTTCTCAGGGCCGGGCTTGGCAACATTCAGAAAGAACTCAACGACCGCGCTACACTTTACGTTACCACCGTACAACCCAATATTGGTGTAGGGGTTAAATACAAGATCTTTACGCTGGATTACGCGCTGACTGACATTGGCGACCGTTCCGTTGCCCTGTATTCCAATATTTTCTCACTGAAAATTGACATCAATAAAAAATAAATACCGGTTACCCGGCTTTTTGTTACTGGTACTGTTTTTTACTGTGTGTGTAAACGCGCAGGAATATGGCAACGGCTGGATCAGGCACCAGCTACAGTATTTTAAATTTCCCATTCACAAAGAAGGAATTTACAGGATAGATTCGGCCACACTGGCTAAATATTACAATCTGAGCAACACCGATCCCAACCAGTTCAGCCTGTTTATCAAAGGCCGTGAACAAAGACTTTATATTAAAGGTGAGGCTGACAACAAGATCAACACAGGCGACTACATCGAATTTTACGCGAACAACCAAAGCGCCGATGTGGATTCCCTCATCTATTCCAACATCAGTTACGTGCCTACTCCCTGGGCCCCTTTTTTCAACGATACTGTTTATGCTTTTCTGACGGTAGATCCGAACCTGCCACACCTGCGATACAGTATTGAAACCGACACCAATTCCATACAATATCCCGCAGCCGCTTATTTCTACGCTGAAAAACGCAGGTCGTTCCGCGATGCGTATAATGATGTGATTGCATACGAAGATTTGAGTGACCCGCGGTACACGCAGGCCGAGGGCTGGGGTACGCAGAAAGGAAAAGGTGGTAATGAATACGCGGCCTTTCCTCCGCTCTATTCTTTTTCATCACCCACACTCAACGCCTATTTTACTGTGGCTTATTCCGGCAAAAGCAAAAGCAAAATCATTGCAGAAGATCACGAGGCCCGCATCACCTACTCCGATGCCAACAATGTGCAGCAGGTGCTGTCAGATACAGTTTACAGCGGCTTTGCACCCATCAAACAAACCTTTACGATCAATTCGCAGAACGTGGTGAACGGCAGTGAGTTTTTTTTCTACTCAGTCGCGTCTCCTTCGTTCAGCGCCATCAGCAACATCACCGTACTGCATTATTTTTACCTGTTTTATCCGCACAACTTAAACATTGGCGGATTCAGCACCCAGAAACTTGTTACTGACAATGTATCTAATGCCTCCAAGGCAGCTTACCAGTTTTCGGGACTCAATCTGCTTGGTTCAGGTGAAGCGTTGTTGTATGACATCGACAATGGCCGAAAAATAGAAACTGTTATCACCCCGCCCTTTGTAAAAGCCGTTATTCCCAATGGCAGCAATGGAAAAAGCACGCTGTATTTATCCGCTTTTAACGCCGCTGATTCGGTGAAAAAAATGAGTCCTGTTACGTTTAACGGTAATTTCCGCGACTTTAATTCAGGCAATCCTGTAAAACCGTATGTCATCATTTATAACCGTAATCTGCAGACCTCTGCCTCCGCTTACAAATCGTACCGCGAGAGTGCGGCCGGTGGCGGATTTAACGTGGTGATGGCAGACATAGACGAACTGTATGAGCAGTTTGGTTACGGCGTTCCAAAACACCCGGTAGCCATCCGTAATTTTTTGCGTTTCCTGAACGACAGTCTGAGTGCGGCTCCTCAGTATGTGCTGCTGATCGGGGCCTCGGCTAAACCGGAATCATACAACCCCGGTCATCCACTTAATTACATTCCCACCATGGGAAGGCCCAGTTCTGATAACCTGCTGAGCACTGGACTTTCCCAGAATAATTTTGACTTTTTTCCGGAGATCCCCATTGGCCGCATCTCCACGGTAAACAACGGTGATGTTCTTGCTTATCTTGATAAAGTAAAAGAACACGAAGCAACCGGAGATGTGGAGTGGAAGAAAAAAGTACTGCATTTTATCGGCGGCAGAAACGACAACGAACTCAAACAGTTTTCTGCTTACATGAATGCTTACGAAAACATTATTGAAGACACCTTGTTCGGGGCCAGTGTTTTTACGTTCAAAAAAACAAGTTCTGCTCCGGTTCAGGTAATTCTCAGCGACAGCATTAAAACCATGGTAAGTGGCGGTGCTTCCCTGCTCACCTTTTTCGGGCATGGCTCACAACAGGGTTTTGATCAGGCCATCGACGAACCCGAACTGTACAGCAATGCCGGACGTTATCCCTTTGTTGTGGCCAACTCCTGTTATTCGGGTGAGATACACGATCCGGTGCAGACCTCGGTGAGCAAACGATTTGTTTTTGCCAAATCAAAAGGCAGCATTGGTTTTCTGGCGAGCACCTCGCTGGGTTACACCCATTCTCTCGATCATTATTCCGGGAAATTTTACAGGGCGCTTTCTGTATCACATTACAACAAAGGCATAGGCGAGATTATTAAACAGGCGGCTATTGAAAATGCCACTTCAGGAGAGTTCATCACCAAACTGGCCAGTCTCGACATGACCCTGCACGGTGATCCCGCGCTGAAGATCGGTAACGGTCTGTTGCCCGATTACCAGATCAGGAACAACGACGTTTCGTTTAATCTTCAGGCGAGGCAGGATTCCATTGTGATGAAGATCAGGCTGAGAAATGTGGGTCGCGCGGTGAACGATTCTTTCCAGGTGATGATAGAACGTTATTTTCCGAATGGCGACTCAACAGGCATCATCAAAACCATTGCGGCTCCTTATTTCCTGGACAGTATAACGCTGAACATGCCTGTTGATCTCCAGAAAGGCATCGGGTTAAACCAGTTCAGAGTGAGACTCGATTATGTGTTCAGGATCGCGGAAAGCAGCGAAAACAACAACATGACCAGCGGCATGATCGATCTGTTTATTCCGGGCAGTGATGTGGCGCCGGTGTTTCCTTACAAATACGCGATTGTTCCAACAGCGCCATCCATCACTTTAAAAGCCAGCACCAGTGATCCTTTTGCGCCTTCAGCCACGTATATCTTTCAGCTCGATACCAGTGATAAATTTCTAAATCCTGTACAATCCACCACCATCACAAGCAAGGGCGGCGTGCTTGAATGGCCTATCAATCTTAATTTTAAAGACAGTACTGTTTATTTCTGGCGGGTGAGCCGCGATAGTACTTCTCCATTGCTTCCCTACGCCTGGAGAGAGAGTTCGTTTCAAACCATTGCGGATCAGAGAGGATGGGCGCAGGCACACTTTGACCAGTTTAAAAACAACGGTTATCAGCTGGTAACACATAAAAAAGACCTGCGGCAGTTTGTTTTCGAAAACCGCATTAATACGGTGGATTGCCGCACCGGTTATTTCCCTTATTTACCCGAATCGCAGAACACTTACTTTTTTAACAACAACCAGATGGACAGCTGGTCATGCAGTTTTAACGGCTGGAACTTCGCGGTGTTTGATTCGATCACCGGCTTGCCAAAAGGCGAACTGAACCCCGGATGGCCCAATAACGCGGGGATTGGCCCATACAACAACTGTATGTGTAACCGCGCCAACCAATACCACTATGTTTATTATTTCGGTCACTGGAGCGAATGCGGCTCTGACACCGCCTCTTTTAAAATCAACATGGAGAATTTTCTGAATGCCGTGCCTGTCAATAATTATGTACTGGCCTATACCACCGGCAACCGCGTTGAAAGAAAATATTCGAATGTCAGCACATTCAGTAATTCGCTTTACAATGCTTTTGAAAGCATTGGCGCGCAGGACATCAGGAATCTGGAGGATACCATTCCTTACATTCTTTTCGGAAGAAAAGGCATGAGTGCCGGGCAGGGCAAGGTTTTAAAAGGCAGTTCCAAACGCTCTATTCTTTTTCTCCAGGACAGCATCAGAACCCGCTGGAACAATGGTTACGTGGCCTCTGAAATCATAGGACCTTCTTACAAATGGAAAAGTCTTCACTGGCGGGTAAAATCGCTTGACAACACCGCGGGCGACAGTACAATACTAAAACTTGTGGGCATTAAAAAGGACGGACAGACCGACACGCTGGGTACTTATGCACAAACCACAACCGATGTGTTTAACCTGGATCAGACAGCCGATGCAGCGGTGTATCCGTATTTAAAACTGGTGGCCTATATGAAAGACGATGCCAACCGGACTTCACCGCAGCTTGACCGCTGGCAGCTGATGTTTGATGAAGCACCAGAATGCGCGATCAATCCGTTAAAAGGTTTTGTAAGTTTTAACGACAGCCTGCAGGAAGGCGACCAGGTGGTGTTTCGGGTACCCATTGAAAACATTGGCGAGCGGAATTTTGAAGACAGCCTCGTGATCACCTACTGGATAGAAGATAAAACGAGAAACAAAAACGATCTTCCTCTGAAACTAAAATCAAAACCATTTGTACCGGCGCAGATTTTTGTGGATACCATCAAAATAAACAGTTATCAGCTGGCTGGCGATAACGCCCTGTGGATGACTGTAAATCCGCCGAAACACAGCCGTTACCAGATAGAACAACACCATTTTAACAATGTAGCACGCTTCCCTTTTGTGGTTCAGAGCGATGTGACCAATCCATTGCTGGATGTGACTTTCGACGGGCGAAGGATCCTGAACGGCGATCTCGTTTCTGCAAGACCTCATATCTATGTCAGCGTAAAAGATGAAAACAAATTTCTTGCGCTCAACGACACAAGCGCTTTTACGTTGTTACTGCAGGCACCCAACCAGACC
>CAZFCR010000303.1:0-4779 GCA_964517305.1 uncultured Akkermansia sp. | reverse complement strand
GGCTTGTCCGTGCCGAGGTTCTTTCACTCCGGGAGCGTGATTTTATTCTTGCCGGCATTGGCACACAATACAAACTGAGCAGCGCGGTGGAAGTATACGCCAACTTCAGCCAGAATTACCGCTCCATTAATTTTAACGACATGCGCGTGGTGAACCCCAACTTCCAGGTAGATCCGCTTTTAAAAGATGAGAACGGTTACACGGCAGACCTCGGTTTCAGAGGTGCGTTTAAAGACCTGCTTTATTTTGACATCGGCGGATTTTTTCTGAAATACAACAACAGGATAGGCACCGATCTGCGTGTAGATTCTGCCACCTACCAGATTTTCAGGTTCAGAACCAATATTGCCGACAGCCGAAACATGGGCGTTGAAGCTGTGGCCGAGTTAGACTGGATGAAACTGATCAACAAAGAAACCAAACACAGGCTCTCTACCTTTGTCAACATTTCATACATCAACGCCATTTACCTCAGCGACAAAAAACAGTTTTCAGGAAAAAAAGTGGAGTTTGTACCCGACATGATCTTCAGAACGGGCCTTACCTACGGTTTCAGGCAATTTAAATTCACCTGTCAGTATTCGTATGTTACGAGCCAGTTCTCGGAAGCCACCAACGCCATTGGTTCACCTTCCGGCATTTACGGCCTCATTCCTGCCTATTCAGTTGTGGATCTTTCTGCCAGTTACACCTATAAAAAATTCCTTTTCAGCGGCGGTGTGAACAACCTGGCCAATTCAAAATATTTTACCCGCAGGGCCGAAGGTTATCCCGGACCAGGAATTATTCCTGCAGACCCAATAAATTTATACCTTACAGCCGGATTTAAATTCTGACCCCCCGTTTTTCTTCGCCTTTAAAAATTTTATCTTTAAAGCCGGCTCCCGGAGGGCCAGATCGTTTATTGCCACACACAATAATGAACCAGGATTTTAAGTACGAATTATTTTTCGAGTTATCACCGGATCTGCTTTGCATTGCAGGTTACGACGGCTATTTTAAAAAAATAAACGCCGCGGTGGTCCAGCTGCTGGGCTACACACGCGAAGAACTTTTTTCAAGACCCATCAACGATTTTGTGCACGAAGACGACAAAGACATCACCAACCGCGTCAGGAAAGAACTCACCAGATCAAAACCACTTCTGAACTTTGAAAACAGGTACGTGACCAAAAGTGGCGACATTGTGTGGCTTTCATGGACCTCGTTGCCGGTTGACAGTGACCAGCTGGTGTTTGCCATTGCCAAAAACATCACGCATAAAAAACGCCAGGAAGCAGAACGCAATACGCTGCTGGCCAATCTCACAAGGGTAAATAAAGATCTGAAACAACTCACCTACACCACTTCGCACGACCTGCGTTCGCCGGTAAACAACCTGCTTTCCATTTTCAGCATGCTGGATGTGACTAAGATCAGTGATCCCGAAACGCAGCAGCTGGTGGAGTTTATAAAAATGGCCGGCGAAAAATTAAAAGAAACCCTGGATGGTTACGTGGACGTGCTCAGCGAAAAACACAAAGATCACGCGCGCATTGAAGAAGTGTATTTTGACCCCATACTCGTGGAAGCGCTGATGGCCGTCAATTCCCTGGTGCGATCGTCCAAAGCCAACATCCACTCCGATTTTTCGCAACTTCAGAAAGTAAAGTTCAACAGGGGATTCATGTACAGTATTTTCCTGAACCACATCACCAATTCCATCAAATACGCGCGGCCCGATCTGCACCCCGATATCAGGATCTATTCTGAAAAGGTAAACGGCCAGTTAAGACTGATCTTTGAAGACAATGGTCAGGGTTTTGATCTTGAAAAAGTAAAAGGCCGGATTTTTGGTCTGCATCAGAAATTCAGTGATCACGCTGATAGCAAAGGCATCGGATTGTATCTCATTTACAGTCACATCACCAGTTTAGACGGAACGATAGAAATTGAAAGCAAGCCAAATGAAGGTAGCCGTTTTATCATTACGTTCAGAAACCGTTAAACATCCGGATGTCAGGTGAGACGTTTTTTGATCTTGCTTAAAAACTCAGCGCTCACGCCAATATAAGAGGCCAGCCATTTCTGCGGAAAGCGCCGTTCAAAATCAGGATACCTTTCAACAAAACTCCTGTACCGTTCTTCAGCACTCTGACTCAGGTTATTGAGCACACGTTCCTGGAAAGTCGCAAAAGCTTTTTGTGTGATGATCAGGAAATAGGATTCAAGCTCCGGCACCTCTTTAAATGCCAGTTGCATCTCGTCGTATGAAAACTCATACAACTCACAGGTCTCAAACGCCTGAACACTCAGCATGGCGGGCTTTCCGGCAATGTAACTGCCAATGTCGCTGATCCACCAGCCTTCAGTTGCAAACTGGATCAGGTGTTCATTTCCCTGCAGATCAATAAAATAAGCTACCGCTGCGCCCTTCTTAATAAAATGCGTTTTCCTTATCGAAGCGCCTTCGTGCACTAAAAACTGTCCCTTTTTATAGGTCCGCTCGCGGCCACGACTCACAATGGCGTTAAATGCCTCATCACTGATCTGTATGTGTTTTGCCAGACTTTCTTTCAGCAGACTGTGTTCGTTACCCATGCAGTTCAAAACTAAAAAATTTCGTTTAAACGACCTCAGAAAATTAAAGTCCTCTTGAACTGGTTCAAGAAAATTGCAGGTAGCAGTTCATTTTTTAGCGGCGCCGGACGCGACAACTTTGTAAAAAATAAAAACAAAAAATATGAAAACCATCTTATTTAATCCGGGAAATGAAAACGCCGGCATGCTCTCAACATCCTCCTTCACCGCGCTGGTGCTGCGCATCAGCATCATGCTTGTAATGTTCCCCCACGGCTGTCAGTCGATGCTGGGCGCTTTTGGCGGCGGCGGTTTCAGCAACACCATGCAGTATTTTACAGAAGTAGCCGGCCTGCCATGGCTCATCGGTTTCCTGGTAATTTTTATCCAGTTTTTCGGCTCGGTGTTTATCCTGCTCGGTTTTTTATCGCGGCTCAATGCCTTTGCCATGCTGGTGATCACTGTGGGCATGATCTTCAGCGGACATGTGGAGCACGGTTTTTTTATGAACTGGTACGGCACCCAGGCTGGTGAAGGTTATGAATTTCACCTGCTGCTTTTTGGATTATGCCTGGCCCTGCTGGTATCAGGAGGCGGAAAACTCTCTGTTGACCGCTTGGTTCATGGCAAAATCATAGCAAAACCATGAGGCGTTATTTTGTGTTTTTGTTCCCCGCGCTTTTCTGCGGGGAACTAAAAGCCCAGGTGTTTCCTGTT
The DNA here is from genome assembly GCA_964517305.1 of uncultured Akkermansia sp. Classification (GTDB taxonomy): domain Bacteria; phylum Bacteroidota; class Bacteroidia; order B-17B0; family Aurantibacillaceae; genus Aurantibacillus. Next base: position 1,503 of record CAZFCR010000303.1, on the reverse strand, counting down.
GAAGGCATGGTGGGTCAAAGGTATCTCTGGTATCAGCAACAGATCTCCATTTCGGCTAAACAGTCACCACTCGGTTTTTTCCATGTGTCCTCATTCCAGCGTCATTTTAGTAAGGAATTTAATACAGAATGGATGAGTCAGAGTTACCTGACCCTGCGGCTGAGTTCGCACATTAAATTAGGCGCCGGAACTCATTACCTTGGAGCTGCCGGCTTGTATCCTTCTGTTCACCTGCAACTGTCACACGCCGGAAAAAAATACCTTTTGCTGGCCGTACCGCGCAGCCACCTGACCTGCCAACCCGCCTACGATGTGATGTTATTGGCGGAATACAAACCTCTGGCTGAACAACAAATAAAACCCTACGCGCGTTACCAGGCTTTGTTCAGTTATCAGAAGGGCGCGCTTAAAAGGAGTTATCAGCATCTGAGACTGGGGCTGGCAAGAGCATCGGTAAAACTGGGTCTGGCTTTTAATCTGGATACTTATCCCGGCATCAACGGCACTTTTTTTAACGCCGGCCTTTTTTTCAGGAAAGACATTTTGCCCTGAAGGGTTATCCTGTGCGCAGATTCATTAACTTTAACCAATGAATTTAAAACGTCCGAACAAAGCACTCGAGGAACGCATCAGGCAGGCAGTAAAAACAATGGAATGCCCCATTCACCGGAAACCGGCTAAAATTGCGATGGAGAGCGAAAACGAGCCGGTTGTTGTGGAAGCCTGCTGCATCTTTTTTAAGAACGATGTAAGTCTTGTTGGAGAACGGATGCGCAAAGACTTTCTGTACAAAGCCGAAAAAACCCGCGAACGGATTGAACGCGAAAGACGGCGCGGAGAAAGAGACGCAGAGAACGACTGATTATAAAACAAACGGGGAGAAGCCTTACATTCTGCGTAAAAAAATACCCGTTTTCGCCGCTTCGGGGATAATAACAGATCTGGCCCCTTTTCTCTGTCTGCAATGACCGGAGATGATCATCCGAAAATAAGCAAAAAACAAACAAGGTTTATCAGGGTATGCCCACTAAAACAGTTTTACAACTATTTCTTTCTTCATTCAGGTAACCCCGGAACTTTAAATAAGAAGCCACTTCAGAACAGGCACCCATTTTGGTGATTAAACATTGTACTCCGATGTTTAAGCCCATGAGGGTATACCCTTATTGCCCTCATTTTCCCAAAATTGTACCTTGTAAGCCTTTTAGTCCTTTATGCCCAGAACTATCATATACATTGATGATGACTCAGATGACCTTCTCTTTTTCGAGCTGGCTCTTGAAAAAGCAGATCCTGAAGCAGTTCTGGTGAATTATAAAAACCCCGACCATTTTCTGTCGAAAATAACAGAGCTGAACCTCGACAACCTTCTCATCTTCCTCGACGTGAACATGCCGATAAAAAATGGTTTCCAGGTGTTAAAGGAGATCCGTCAGCAATACAATCACACCGAATTGCCTGTGATCATGTTATCCACCAGCGACAATGAAAACACTGTGAGTG
>CAZFCR010000302.1:0-4819 GCA_964517305.1 uncultured Akkermansia sp. | reverse complement strand
CAGTTCTCACAACTTGAATTTAATATCAATACATTTCAGAACAACCTGACCTCGGTGCTGGCTTATTATGCCTACGTGGTAATTGCTACTGATTACGATACTTTCGCGCCGCTGGGTGGCACCCAATTCTGGCAGCGAGCCCAGCAGATTACCAATAACGCTCAAAATGCGAGAGAGCCGGGCTGGAGCAACAGCAGCATTGATCCAAAAAACAGGTTCTGGCTCACTGAAAATTATCTGCAGCCAGTGTTCAAAGGCATCCGTGACTGTTTATACGAATATTCAAGAAACGGTCTGGATGTGATGCATAAAAATCCTGAAGAGGGCAGGGCCGCGATCTTAAAATCGCTTGATCTTTTGAAAGAGGTGGCGCAGACACGTCCCGCATCACTTAACATGCAGGTGTTTTTCAACGCCAAAAGGGATGAACTCATCAATATTTTTATGGGCGCCACGCCCGAGGAAAAAAACAAGGTCATAGAAACCCTGATGCTGGTAGATCCGGCCGGAACTACCAAATACGCGAAGATACAGGGTTAATAACCGGTATTAAAATGCGTGAGACTTTCCCTTTTCATGGGCTGGATGGTCATTACCGGAACATTGCTGATGTCTACTATTTTCTGAGCATCGGTACCGCTGAAAAATTCCCCAACGCTGAGATCGGGTTTGTTCATGATCATGATCAGATCGGCTTCGATTTTATTCGCGTAATCCACCACAGTTTCGGCTATGTCATGCGCGGGAATTGACTTGTTGGTACAGGAGATCCCTTTGCTTTTGATAAATTGTTTAACCTGGTGCGAATAGGCAAGGAGTTTGTTTTCATAATCCGCGTCAGCTTCGCTGAAAACGCCGAGTACACGGATGCTGGCGCCGAAATAATGGGCAAACTGCACCGCCACGTCTACCTTTTCTCTCGATTCCCCTGAAAGGTCGAGCGGCAGCAGGATGTTTTCGCATCCGTCGCGATGGTCGTTTCCCCTGATGGTGATAACAGGGCAGGGGGCTTTACGGATCAGTTTGCTGGCGCTGGAACCGATGATGTTGCGGAACCGCATGTGGCTCTCTAATCCGGCAATGATGAGGGTGGCGTTAATTTCTTCAGCAACACGATCGGTTTCCTCATAAATATCGCCCTTAATGTTCATGTATTCGGTAGGCACGCCGCTTTCATGCTCGGTGAGCTGGGTAAGTTTGTTAAGTGCGTCGGTACTTTCATCGCCATTTTTTTCAAAAACGTGCAGTAAAACCAGTTTTGAATGCGTGTATTTGGCGAGGTTATACGATTGTTTGATGGCGGCGAGCGATTGTTTTGAAAAATCTATTGGGATCAGGATGATGCCACGTTCTTTGATTTGCATAAGAGAAAGCTTGGTACTGATACAAATGTATCATTTTTTCGATGTTGGCGTTAGGATTACTGATTTTAAGCGTAATTTGGAATTAAGAGAAAAGATACCGATATTTGCAGCCTTAAAAACATTAAAAACAACAAACAATGGCAGTAAAGATTAGACTACAGAGACATGGTAAAAAAGATTCAGCTTTTTACCACCTGGTAGTTGCGGATGGTCGGGCACCACGCGATGGAAAATTCATTGAGAAATTAGGAGTTTACAATCCTACAACCAACCCTGCAACAATCGACATTAATTTTGATTCAACCCTCAGCTGGTTGATGAAAGGCGCGCAGCCTACAGATACCTGCCGTGCGATCTTATCGTACAAAGGTATTCTGATGAAAAAACACCTGCTTGAAGGTGTGAAAAAAGGCGCGTTAACCGAAGCACAGGTTGAGCAGAAATTCAACAAATGGCTGGATGAAAAATCTGGTAAGATCCTTGGTAAACACGATCGTTTAAAAACCGATTCAGATAAAAAATCAACCGAGCGTCAAAAAGCAGAAACTGCTGCTAAAGAAGCGAAAGCTGCTAAAGTGGCTGCAAAAAATGCCGCTAAAGTTGCTGAAACTCCGGAAGCACCAGCCGCTGATGCGCCTGCCTCGGAAGAAAGCAATGGTTAATCCTTAATATTTAAATTTAATAAACCGTCCCGTTTCCGGGGCGGTTTTTTTTGTTGCAGCTGTATGTACATATTAATTGCCGATAGTGGGTCAACCAAAACTGACTGGGCACTGGTTAAAGGAAAAGAGATAGTTCTGAGGTTAAAAACCATCGGTATCAATCCTTACTTCCATTCCGCAGAGCAGATCAAATCTGAACTTCAACTTAACCTGAAGCCTGCGCTCGGGGAATATGTACACCAGATCTCACATATTTATTACTACGGAACAGGTTGTTCTACAGTGGCTAATTGCAGGTTAATTGAAGAATCACTACAGGCGGTTACTGGCGTGGCCGCGATCAATGTATCGCACGATCTGCTCGCTGCTGCAAGGGCCTTGTGTAAACACGAGTGGGGCATTGCAGCCATTCTTGGAACGGGCAGCAACAGCTGTCTTTATAACGGACAGGAGATCCTCGAAAACGTGCCTTCTACCGGTTACCTCTGGAGCGACTATGGCGGTGGTTCACAGATAGGGAAGTTTTTTATCAAAGATTATTTTGAAGAGCGCCTGCCAGCGGAACTTAAATCGGCATTCGAAAAAGCTGGTTATAACCGTGAGGTGATCCTTGAAAACGTTTACAAAAAAAGTGTTCCCGGCAGATACCTGGCTTCGGTGAGTTTATTTGTAAGTGAGCACAACAGCCATCCCTTTATTCAAAAATTACTTGAAGAATGTTTTGATTCGTTTTTCGAGATGCAGGTGAACAGGTACACCGATTCAAAAAAATATAAAGTACACACCGTTGGTTCGGTTGGATTTTTTTACCGCGATTTTATCGCTAAGGTGGCGTCCAAACATGGTTACCAGATGGGCAATGTGATCCAGTCACCCATTGAAGGTTTGATCGATTACCACAATCCTTATTAAAAAACACAATCCGTACCGGGACCTTTACCGCACAATCATTTTCGTTGCCGTGTACTCCCGGGCTGTTCCGGAAAGTTTCACATAATAGATCCCTGCCGCCGGTTGTGGGCTCACCACCTGATTGGTACCGCCATTCAGTTGCTGGCGATGAACTTCTTCTCCGAGTACATTTACCAGTATCAGCGTTATGCTGTTCTCATCATTCGCAACAATGGTAAAGTTCCCGTCGTTAGGATTAGGATAGATCAGGAGTGGATTTTCGGCCTGCGCATCATTCAGTCCCTGACAAACAGATACAGTTTGTGTGATCTGTGCAGAGGTTAAACAATCTGCACTGGCAGCTGTGATTGAATAAGTTATTGTCTGGGCCGGACTAATGACGATGCTATTGGTGTTCTGTCCCGAATTCCAGGTGTACGACTGAGCGCCGGAAACGGTAATGGTTGCAGTGCTGCCCGAACAAAACGGATGTTGGGCATTATTCTGAACACTCAGTACAGGAACCGCGTTCACAACGAGCGAATAAGTTGCACTGTTGCCGCATCCATTGGCATCTGAAGCAAGTACCACCGCCATAAAACTACCACCACTAACGGGTGCAGTGATCGTGGCGGAATTACCAGGCGCCACATTCCAGGTATAAGACGTGGCGCCTGAAGCCACCAATGTTACCGAAGAACCAGCGCAGGCAGCGGTTGGACCAGAAACAGCGATTTGAGGGTTTGGATTTACCGTAATGTTTACGGCACTCCGCGGAGAAGTGGTGCAGGTGTTCGCTTCCGCGTAAAATGTATAAACGCTCTGTGATGAAACGGCTGTTAGTGGTGCCGTTGTGAATACACTGCCCGAGCCGATGGAAGAGGGGCTGGTAGGGGAGGTGTACCACATGATATTGGAAGGTAGCTGTGTAAACGCGGTAAGGGTAACAGAATTATTACTGCAGAGCACTGCGCTGCCGTTCACGAGGATGCTGTCAGGACTGCAGGGACTTACAAATTTCCACAGGTCGTTCATATTACTGACCGTGCTTTGAGAGGAAAGTCCGAGCCCGCCGAGCAGCCAGAAATCATTGTTATTGTCGGTCCACCAGGTATTGTAATAACGTCCTCCCGGAAGGTTGGGTGCCGCGGCCACTCCCTGAGTTCCGTAAACCCCGGTAGGGCCGGGAGGCATTGGAGCGGATGTTCCTTTTATCCATGTCCATTCGTCGGCAACAGGATCGTATTTCATTAAGGTGTTCAGATTGGTCAAAGACAAGGTAGAATAACCCCGGCCGCCGAACAGCCACAGATTTCCTGTTGGGTCGGTCCATGAAGCAGCGCTAAAAAGTCCTCCGGGTGTGACCGATGCTGCCGGAACGCCCTGGGTGCCATAAACGCCCAACTGGTTGCCAATACTGGCGCCTTTTAACCAGGTCCATGAATTGATAGCGGGATCGTAGCGCCACAGGTCATTCAAAAAAGTAGCGTTCGTGGAAGTAGCAGCACCAAGCCCTCCGAGCATGTAAAAACTTCCTGAAGGGCTTAACCATGAGGCCGCGAACTCGCGCCCGCCGGGCGCGTTCAGCGTGGTGGTAACGGCAATGGTGCCATAATTGCCTGCCTGGTCAATCAGGTCGGTTCCTTTTATCCAGGTCCATTCGTTGTTTAAAATATTGTAGCGCCAGAGGTCATTCAGATATGATTCGTTTGCACCTAGTGCAGGAAAGCCGCGTCCGCCATATAACCAGAGGTCTCCATTGGCGTCTGTCCATTGTGCAGCCCCATACCTGGCGCCGGGCACGTTTGAAGGCGCGGGCACACCCTGTGTGCCATAAACGCCGTTCTGATCAACCGTATTAAATCCTTTCATCCAGGTCCATTGGTTGATTGCCGGATCGTA
>CAZFCR010000301.1:0-4831 GCA_964517305.1 uncultured Akkermansia sp. | reverse complement strand
GCACGGCAAACTCCGGAAATTTTTCACTCATCAGTTCTTCACCCCGGCTCCACACATGAACTGCGTTGTTGCGCACAATGATCTGTCCGCGGATGCCATCGTATTTTCTTTCTATGATCCATTCTGTTGGATCGCCAAGTTGCTCATTGCTGATATCCAGCTGGTAGGCCAGGTAAAAGGGGTAAGGCTGAGACTCACGGCTGTCATCGTTCTCATTGAGTAAAAGTTCCTGCAGTGTGGTGTTGCCTGGCAGCCAGTTTCCCATGAGCCGGTGCGCCACTATTTTTTCATCTATAAAAAAAGCTTTTGCCAGCGCTTTAAAAACAAGTTGCGCCGAAACACCTACACGGAAACTGCCACTGATGAGCTTATTAAAAATAAAAACTTCGTGACGGGTGAAACTGCTCCATGACACAAAAAGCCATTCTTTTTTTTCCGATTCCGTTTTTAAACCCACCGCCGCGATCTCTTTCATCAGAACATGGAGTGGTTTGTCTGAACACCCTTGCCCCGAACTGAGCAGCAGACTAATGGTTTCCGAAAGATCACCAACAACGCTGTACGATTCTTCAAAAAGCCAGGCGGGAATTCCCGCCATTTCCGTTGCCCAGCTCCGCAGATCGTTGCTGCGGATGGGTCTTTTTGGCCGGCGACCGGTGAGCAGCGCAATGGCCCAGATCACATCCTGCGGATCAACCCGGTTAAAGTAATCAACCATGGCGCTCACTTTTTCGGTGGTTCGCGTGGTGCTGTCGAGCGCGTTGTATAATGCTGCAAAGGCTTTCATGCTGAAGTGTCGTTAAGGTTGGTAGCCTCGCCGGCCTCTGCGCCTGTTGATTCGTTTTGGAGATTTTCTCCCTCAAACAGCGTTTCAACTTCCACGGCATTCAGACCATGTTTTTCGCGCAGCCATTTTGAAAAAGCAGTCTTATAACCGTGAGTCACGTAGATATTTTCTGCTCCGGTTGCCAGCACAGCTTCGTTAAGGCCCGTCCAGTCTGCATGATCACTCATCACAAAACCTTCATCGGCATTGCTTCTGCGCCGCGCGCCACGCAATTGCATCCAGCCGCTGCACATGCCAAGCTTATAAGGCTCAAAACGCCGCAGCCAGGAACTGCCGAGAACCGACCCGGTAGCGAGCACCACACCGGGATGCAGGTCTTCTTTTTTAAACGCCGGATCAAAACGGATGTAACCTTCGTTACTGAAGCCTACGGCTTCGTTGGTATTAAAGACAGTTCCATGCAGCAGAATTTTTTTATCCTTTCCCAGCGCGTGCAGGATCCTTTGTGCTTTACCGAGGGCGTAGCCAATGATCACGGAATTAAATCCCGTGGCCATGTTGCCTGCCACCCATTGGTTCAATTTTTCGTTCACGGTGGCAGCATCCGGAAAGTTGTACACGGGAAGACCAAACGTGGACTCGGTGATAAAGTGATTGCACCTCACCGGTTCGAAAGGAATAGTATAACCGTCGGGTTTTACTTTGTAATCGCCCGATACCACCCACACTTCGCCTTTGTATTCGAGGCGGATCTGCGCCGAGCCTAATATGTGACCGGCAGGATGCAGCGAAATACTGACGCCGTTGATCGTGATGGGTTCGTTGTAATCGAGTGTCTGCAACGACATGTTCCCCAGCCGGTATTTCAGGATCTGCGCTGAGTGATGGTGCGCCAGATAATGCCGGCTTCCGGTTCGCGCATGATCAGAGTGCGCATGGGTGATGAGTGCTTTGTTCACCGGTTTCCAGGGATCGATGTAGATCGCGGCCTGCGCGCAATAAATTCCTTTGTCGGTAAAACTCAGCAGCATTGTTTGTTGTTTGTTTTTGTATGCAGGCCATGCATTTGACCTGCCAGCACTTGTTTGCACGGTGAGGCCGGATCATGTAAGGGTACCTGTGTATTTTTTTTCACGTTTTCTTTAAAAGTCAAAATTATACTCAGCGAAGATGCGCACTAAACCCTCTCTTTTAGCGGAATAAGCTTTGAAGATATAATAACATATATTTTATCAATGAATAAATTTCCGGCTTATTTTAAGATAACACAGGTATTGCTTGGTTTGTTTATCTTTTTTTACATCCTGTACATAGGAAAAGAGATCCTCATTCCCCTGGTTTTTGCCCTGATCATTGCCATTCTGCTGAACCCGGTGGCCAAGTTTTTAAACCGCAAAGGGGTGGGCCGGGTATTGTCTATCACCATCAGCGTTTTGTTGTTGTTTATTGTGGTGTGCGGTATTTTGTTTTTTATCGGCAGCCAGGTGGCCCGTTTCAGGGAAGCATTGCCTGAGCTTGAGCGGAAATCCATGGTTCTTTTTGAAGATGTATCACTGTGGGTGTCGCAAACCTTTAACATCCCCAAATCTCAGATCAATGAATGGGTGGAGACGCGCAAACAGGCCGGGCTTGAAGGCGCGGGCGGCATGGTTAGCACCACGCTTGTGACCCTCAGCGGGATCTTCGTAACCGTACTGCTGGTACCGGTTTACATTTTTCTTTTTCTTTTTTACAAACCTCTTTTACTTGATTTTTGCGGACGCGTTTTTTCAAGCGACAAACACCGCACGCTGAGTGAGATATTGGGCGGCACAAAAGCTATGATACAGAGTTACCTTGTTGGATTGTTGATTGAAATGCTGATCATGGCCACTCTTAATTCAACAGTGTTGCTGATTGTTGGCGTGGATTACGCGATAGTGCTGGCTGTGATCGGTGCCCTGCTCAACCTCATTCCATACATTGGCGGTTTGATCGCGATCTCACTGCCTGTTCTGATGGCATTCATCACCGGAACACCCATGATGGCGCTGTGGGTGGTGATCGGTTATCTGATCATTCAGATCATCGACAACAACTTTCTTGTACCGATGATCGTGGCTTCAAAAGTAAAAGTAAACGCTCTGGTTTCAATTGTTGTGGTACTTCTGTGGGGCGCATTGTGGGGCGTAGCGGGCATGTTTCTCTCCATTCCGCTCACAGCGATCTTTAAGGTGATCTTCGATCGGGTAAAACCGCTTAAACCTTACGGATTTTTGCTCGGGGACACCATGCCTCCCATCGGTAAAAAAATGTTCAGGATCAGCGCGCTGCACAGGAATGATGAAAGAAAATCCGACCAGGATGATCTGCAGGATTGATTCGATCAACAAACGCCTGAGTTCGGTATCCGGCTGGTATCATATTTTCTGCCATTTTGTAAAACTATCTTGATATGGAAAATAAGTTAAACGAAAAACGCGTGGCCATTCTGATCGCCGACGGATTCGAACAATCTGAATTTCAAAAACCATTGGCCGCATTAAAAGAAGAAGGCGCCACGGTGGATATTATTTCTCTTAAAAAAGGAACGGTAAAAGCCTGGAACGGAAAAGACTGGGGCGAAGAGTTTGAAGCCACCATGGCCATTGATGAAGTAAGCTCTGATGATTATGACGCGCTTGTTCTTCCAGGTGGTGTGATGAGTCCCGATACTTTGCGGATGGATGAAGACGCAGTTAATTTTGTAACGGAATTTATGGACGATGAAAAACCTGTTGCTGCCATCTGCCATGGTCCCTGGCTACTGATTGAAACCGGTGTTTTAAAAGGAAGAAAAATGACCTCTTATCCTTCGATAAAGTCTGATCTCGTGAATGCCGGCGCCAAATGGGTTGATGAAGAAGTGGTGGTTGACGATGGTCTTGTAACCAGCCGCAGCCCTAAGGATCTGCCTGCTTTCTGCAAAAAAATGGTCGAAGAGATCGCAGAAGGCGTTAACCATTAATAAAGCTGCTTAAAATAGTCTCGGACTTTATTATATTTATGTATCAGTTTTTACAGATACATAATACTTGCGATGACCGTGAGTTTTTACGGAGTGGCACAAGTGGGTGTTAACGCGCCCGGTGTTTATTCGGGAAAAGAATTTTCGGTTCGCAACTGTTACAGGCCAAAACCTGGCGGTAATCACTTTGGGAACGATTCAGCCAAGATCCGCTACGTGTTTCGCGGCGAACGAATCTGGCGAAGCATAGGACTGGAATCGCGTGAAAACAGGGAATTGCTGAGTTCTGCCAGTAACTGCGCACGCGTGGGTTTATTCGAAGTGATCAAGTTTGGTATCCGTGAACAGCGGCTGAATGTTTTTTCGACCGATGATTTTACAAGTGTTTCCGTAACCCGCATTGAACCTCTGCGTGCAGAGAACCTGCTCCGCAAACGCGACAGTTCGATGGTCACTACCTATGATGCAACGGGCGAACCCAAAGAAGAACTGGTGGTAGTGAACCGGTACCTTACCGACAACGACATTAAATCTTACCTGCTCAAGGAAGACTGGATTTTTGACAGCAAACTCGGCAAGACCCGCCGGTTTATTGTGGCCATTGCGCCTCTGATCTTTGATGAAAAAAGTGGAACCGTGGTACCCTTGTTCTGGCTTTATTATCCTGAATGGGAAGATGTTTTTGCGTCGTTTTATATCAACAGTCCCTTTAACGGAGATGTGGTGACCTATGCGACTGTTTTTTCAGAACAGCATTTTATTTCTAAAATCAGCAAACAAAATAATCTGTACGACCGGGATGTAAAATCTTATCTCCACGGTAAAGATGTGGGTGACCACGATCAGAAGTTAAAAGAAAACGTGATTAAAAACGAAAGCGATTTGTTTGGCGAATAAAGTTCTTAAGCGCGCTGTTTCTTGCTGCGCTTAAGTCGTGGCCGCTTTTTTTATCCGGCCGGCAAGCCAAAGTATTGCTTTGAGGAGAATGGCTAAGATAGAGAGCAGGATAACACACAAAATAAAATAGATCAGGCCAACAACCAAAATCATGGCCACGC
>CAZFCR010000300.1:0-4849 GCA_964517305.1 uncultured Akkermansia sp. | reverse complement strand
GAGCCGATGATGATAATCAGGACTTATCGTCTTTAAACCGCTGAGGTCGGCCTGATCCGTATTTACAGCGTAGACGCCCATTATTATCTGTATATTGCGCTGTTTCTGCGCCATTTTTCCCATTCTGGCAAATTCGTCCGCCACCCTGCTGCCGCACTGTCCGAGTCCAACTACGACTATTCTCATTACTGCCTCCTTGTTTTATCCCCACTGCCTGTAAAGGTATTTAAGTATTATCTTACTGTTGATTTCCATAACGGGGGTAATATTATTTGGACTTAACCTGGTTTTTAAGAATTACAAAAAAAGACAGGATAGAAAAAACGCAGCTGAAAAATTGATATTGGAATACAAACTCATTGCTTTAAAGGCACAGGTTAACCCGCACTTTGTTTCGAATTGTTTATCAGCTCTTCAGAATCTAGTCATTGGCAATCAGTTGAACAAGGCAGCAACATATATTGCGAAGTTTGGATTGTTGGTTAGACATATATTAAACTTCTCAACCAGGTCGTTCATTACTTTAACGGAAGAACTTGAGATTGCCAGTTTGTATGTAGAACTTGAACAATTAAGATTTGAACACCGATTTGAATATATTTTAGACCTTGATAACTCTCTGAATATGGATAAGATTTTTGTGCCTGCTCTTATCCTGAATCCAATTGTAGAGAATGCAATATGGCACGGGTTACTTCCTCTTAAAGCGCAGCGGCCGGCAAAGCTGATTATACGAGTTTTAAAAAAAAATGACAATATTCAGCTTATTATAGAAGACAATGGAGTCGGCAAAAAGCAAGTTTCAGGAAAAGTAACAGTTAAGAGAGAGTCAAAGGGAATTTCTTTAACCGAGCAGCGTCTTGTAAATACCAACTTTCTTCTTAAAAACGACGCTTCATCTATTCAGTGTATTGACCTGGCAGACGAATCGGGTAGTCCTAACGGAACAAGAGTAATAATAACGTTACCTGACAATTTAAATTTTGTAGAAGATGAATAAAATCAGAACTGTGGTTGTTGACGATGAATATTTTAACCGCGGACTTATTACAATGTTAATTGGAAATATGAGTGAGCGGTTTGAAATAGTTGGCGAGGCGGAAAACCTGCGCGATGGTTATAAAATGGTTGAGCGTTTGAACCCCGATGTTGTATTTCTTGATATTAAAATGCCTGATGGAAGTGGATTTGAATTGTTACGAATGTTCGATCGGTTGTCGTTTGAAGTGGTGTTTGTAACCGGATTCGACGATTTTACATTAAAGGCTTTTGAATTCAATGCTTTGGACTATATTCTGAAACCCATAGACCTGGATAAATTTAAACAGACATTGGATAAGATTGAATACCGTTATACCATTAAAAAACAGCAACAGGGTTTGTCTGGAGGCGAAGCGATTTAATCCCGATCGTAAACTTTTTTAAAGTAGTCTGAAACTGTGTTAACGTCAAACTGGCTACCCACACTTCCGGAAATGGCCTTGTAATCATATTGTGATTGATAGATGCGTAGAATATTTTTTTTCCAATCCTCCAGTGTATTCGGAGTAATCAAACCATTTTCGCCATCGATCACATCCGGAGCTATGCCGACCGGGCTAACAACTACCGGCAGCCCGCACATGAGCGCTTCAATGATAATTACGGAAAATGTCTCGTAGTCAGATCCGTGAAGGAAAGCGTGGCTCCTGTTCAATTCTTGTCTTATTGATTCTGGGTTGAGGGTGCCTGGGAATAAGATAGGAAATCCATAGTTCTTTTCTTGTATCTCCGCTAACAGCGGCCCCTCACCAATCATGATGAGTTTAAATACCCCTATTGATTTTTCCTGCCAAAGACTTTGTAAGGCATTCAGAAAATAAAATGGATTTTTACTTTTGGTCCACGATGCTACGGCAACAAAAGTAAATTCAGTATACTTTTTTACATTGACATCGTAAAAGAAATCACCTGAACTGATGACATTTGGAACAACGCTGATGTTGGGATTAGAAGTGTATTTGGAGATCGTAGAAGCTAAAAGCGTCGATACCGCGGTAATTGCCTGAGCCGAATCGAGTGCCCGCCGCCCGGCCCACCTGTATAGGCTGACTGAAAAAAATCTGTCTATTTTTGACCAATGTTCAGAGATAATGTGCCCGAGTCCAAGCCATCGTGCAAGCTTGTTACCTATTATCGCGCAGGGGAACAACACATTTGAATGCACATGTGTAAAATTAACAGTCCCATTCTTCATAAGATATTTTCTTAAATAACGCTTGATGAACAGATAATGGAGAGGTAAAAGAAGGTAAAGTGTTTTATTAAATCTGGAACTAAGGGTGAGAACGTGCGTTTCTATGCCTGCATCATCGACAAAAGAAGTATTTGTGCATTTAAAAAATGTGTTTTCTTTCTTAACCTTAACAGACAGAACCCAAACATCTACATGCATCGCAATTGCTTTTGCATGGCGCTTTATAAAGATTCCAAAATTGTCTTTATTTTGATCGGGGTACCAGTACGTTAAAAACAGAACGCGCGGCTTAGTCATTTTTTAAACAAAAAATATTGTCGTGCCGGGGTAATTCAGCTTCGTTTTTAACTTCAACCAGTTGCCCGTAACGTTCTTTACCATTGCTTAGTTTATATACTTTGTAGTCATTAACAGACTTGATAAATCTATATAGGTCGTTGATTGAAGTGTAGTCATTTTTCCGGTCAGCACTGCATTCAACAATCAGAATCGGAGGCTTGTCTCTTTTAAGGACTTGTGTCATGCCTTTCAAAACATTCATCTCGAATCCCTCAACATCAATTTTTACCATATCAATCCTGCCGTTACCGAACTCGGGACTTCCATCTATACTAATCATTTCCACCTGGCTTGAAAGCGCTGAATCATTCGGCTTAACAATTGTGGCACCACCTCTGTTAACCGCCCAGTTATTGTATATTTCTACAAAACCATTTTCTGAGCCAATGGCCTTACCAACGGATTGAATTTGTTTTGCATAATTTAATCCTATGTTATAGTTGAGAATACCTAATGTTTCGGGATTCGCCTCAAAAGCAATAACTTTTCCAGCACTTCCAACCTGATTTGCTGCGAAAATAGCCATGAGGCCGATATTCGCTCCAACATCATAAAACACGTCACCTTTTTTAAGATGTTCTTCTATAAAATGCAATGTGCCTTTTTCATAAGTACCGAAATAATATAAACTTTGTTCAACTCCTCTGTCAATTACAGGATCAATCAGAAGGTCGAAACCGTATAATGTTTTGCTGATAACCTTTGTTTGTGGCGCGGGCACAATTGATTTAGCGAGAATTCTGCTTAATGTCCCTGTTCCGATTACAGCTCTGTCCCAAACAGAAGCAATAAGTTTATACTTTTTTCTGTAATCAATTCGCGGAATCTCCATAACTGTCGCCTGTAAATGGATCAAAAATACTTAAAAAAATATTACTTTAGCGGATTGTGAAGCAAGCAGGTCGGCGACTTACAACAAATATCGGGAATTGTGGGGGTCATTAAAAGACAGGGCATAACAAACACCATTATCACTTACATAGGTGTAATAATAGGTGCAATAAATGTAATTCTTATACAGCCGCGGTTTTTATCTGAGGAAGAGCTGGGGTTAACACGGTTACTTTATGAGTTTTCTTATCTCATCGGACTGGCAGTGCCTTTAGGCCTGCCGAACATAATAGTTAAGTATTTTCCTTTTTTTAAAGACAGAGAACACCGTCATCACGGTTTTGCCGGATTTGTTGTATTTCTGTTTTTTATCGGATTTTTGATTTCTGCAACACTCTTGCTTATTTTCAAACCCTGGATCACAGCAAGGTATGCCGAGGAATCAAAATTATTTGTCGACTATTTCCTTTTGATTGTGCCGTTCACGTTCATCGTTTCTGCAATTACAGTAACAACGGCTTATTGCCAGTCATTATTTAAGTCGACGTTTCCCTCGTTTCTTAACGACATTTTTATTCGTTTAGGAATAACAACCATTACTTTACTTTATTATAACCGTTGGATTGATTTTGATGCGTATGTGCTGGCATTTATTGGTATCTACGCAATTGAACTGATTGCTATTCTGGTATTCATCATACTTGTAGACCGCATTTCTTTCAAAATTTCATTCAAAATAAGCAGCCGAACGATGCTCAAAACGATGCTTGGGTTCGGCTTGTTATTGTGTGTAGCCTCTTTTGCTTCTTTTGCTCTGCGAAAAGTAGATGGCATCATTCTTGGTACATTATCACTGGGACTTGTAGCGGTATACACAACGGCTGTTTTTATTTCCGCATTTATTGAAGTCCCCCTCAACGCCCTCGATCGGATTAGTCATTCAAAAATAGCCGCCGGGTTCGCAGCGGGTGATCTGGAGTCTATTCAATTGATATACTCAAAGTCTGTACAATATTTGCTGCTGGTAGGGGGTATATTGTTTATTGGAATCAATGCCTGTACCAAATATGTTTATGAACTCGGAAATTTACCAGACTCTTACGTAAAGAGCCTCGATATTGTTTACATCGTTGCATTTGGCGCGTTGATTAACGTTTCAACGGGGGTAAACTCAGCAATTATGTTCTATTCCAAATATTTTGTGGTCGCCACGGTGTTAATGATAACTACACTTGTAATTACCATAGTATTGAACCTGATCCTGATTCCTTTGTACGGGATTTATGGAGCTGCAATCGCCTCCGTAGCAGGCGCACTAATTTATAATCTCACTAAATATCTGTTTATCCTCATCAAATTAAAACTTCAGCCATATACCAGAGAGTCGGCTTACATTTTCGGATTGACAATTCTTATTGCGGTAATTTCTCACGTCTTACCCGA
>CAZFCR010000299.1:0-4864 GCA_964517305.1 uncultured Akkermansia sp. | reverse complement strand
ACAAAAATCAAGCTCAGTTTCACTCATCAAGAAGGCCTTTTTAATAATTAAAGGGGGGCCATTTAAATGAATTCTGGAAAAAGCTGAAAATCTTGTATATATTTATCCTTAGCAAAGTTATAAATGGGAACTGTATTTCGGGTTATTCTTTTATTTTTTTTCTCACCGCTTGCCATTTTAGCGCAATCGATCACTTGTCCCAGCCCGTTTGTGTACATGGACAGTGGTAACTTTATTCAGTATTACGATCCTTCGCAGCCACTTGGCCCTAATAACCCTGTAACCACCAACATTCCCACCTTTGGCAGCGGCCTTACGCTGATGCCCAACATCAACGGCGGAAGTCCGAGTCCCACTTTTTATTCTGTTTCGGGCGGCACCTACTGGTACTGGGATGGCACCAACTGGGTGAACACCAATCACCAGACCGGCAACGGCGCTGCTGTGAACCTGGGCGGCTGCAACGGCACTTTGTATAATCTTGTTGGTTTTTCGGGTCAGATCTACGCTTACAACGGGAGCGGAAACGGCACACTGCTCACCACGATTGCGGGTTTTAACGGCGGCGGACCCTATGATCTTGTTACTGACTGTAACTGTAATTTTTATGTTTTAAATACCACTTCGCCCAATCAGGGACTCACCATGTACAGCCCCAACGGGCAGGTGCAGTGTACCTATTCGCTGAGCGGCATGCCTAATACATCAGCTGGTGGCGGATTCGCAATTATCGGAAATACCATTTATGTAAAGAACAACCTGAACAATGGTTTTTTTATAGGGACGATTGCCGGTTCGGCTGTTACGTTTACCCAGGTGAATGGTTTTAATGCAAGTCCGGGTGATTTTGCTTCCTGTCCGGTTTGTAATCCTTCTCCCAATCTCGGGGGTGTGGCGGTCACTGGCGCTCAGCTCAGTTGTGTGACCTCTTCGGCCAACCTCGTGGTGATGTCGAATTCCGGCGGACCTTATACTTATCAATGGAGTGGACCCGGCATACTCGGGCCTTCGAACCAATCGTTAGTGGCTGTAAATGCGCCTGGTGTTTACAGTGTTATTGTCTCCGCTGGTGGATGTCCGCCAGCTCAGACTACACTTACCACGGCTGTTACCAGTAATACGAGTGTAGTAACGGCTGTACTTACCCCTTCGGGCAGCATCTGTGTTCCCGGCAATCCGCAAACGCTTTTAACGGTGGCGCACTCATCCACCAATGAGGTTGTTTCTTGGGCAGGCCCTAACGTTATCAATTCTCCTAATTCAAGTACCTATATTGCAACAGGCATCGGGGCTTATACTGTTACCGTTACGAATCCTTCGAACGGTTGTTTTGCGCAGGATGTCGTGACTCTTGCCCAGACCCCTACGGTCAGCACTTCTCTTAGTAGTGTTTCGCTTTGTTCGCAGTCGCTTAATAATTCTCCCGCAACACTCACCATTACACCATTTGGCGCCAATGCCTATACCCTGTTAACCAGTTCAAATTACAATACCGCTTCACCCAATGGGCCTACCATGCCTGTGAACGTGCTGAACAACAGTACGGGCCTGGCCACAGGCACACTGATAGGTCAGAATGCATTCTGCGGCGATACCTCTTATTTTTCATTTATGATCATGCCCAACCCTGTGTTACAGGTGGCTTCCGCTTCTATCTGTCCGGGCAAAACACATGTGTTTAATATCACGGGAGCCAATTCTTATGTGTGGACGGGTAATAACCTGAGCCCTATGACGGGTGCAACTGTGTCGGCCAATCCAACGGTAACTACCGTTTACAACGTGATTGGCAGCAGCGCCGGATGTAACAGCGGCACTTACAGTCCTACGCTTACCGTGTTACCTGTGCCTATTATTACAGTTCAGCCGGCCACCTCTACGATCTGTTTAGGAACTACAGTTAATCTCAGCGGCGTTGGGGCCAGTTCATTTACGTGGTTTCCGGCCATCGGTTTAACGGCCACTACAGGTATCAACGTCGGTTCAAGCCCGCCTTCCAATCAGATGTACAATGTAATTGGTGCGCTGAATGGCTGTACCAACATCGCATCGGCTACCGTAAATGTTGTACAGCCACCGGTGTTATCCATGAGTTTGTCGTCGGGTGCCATCTGTTACAACAATTTTAACGGGTCACTCAATTCACTTACTATTACACCAGGTGGAGCAACTAATTATACATTGCTGGCCGCCAGTAATTTTTCTGTTGCGCAGCCCAATGGTCCGTTCATGCAGATAATGCCGGCGGGTCCGCCGGTTCAGGGCGTTACCCTTGCCACGGCCACACTCATCGGTAACACCAGTGTGTGTACTGTGAGCATTACCGAAAACTTTAACATTGTTGCCAATCCTACCATTACCATCAGTCCGCCATCTGCCAGTATTTGTCCGGGCGGCAGTCATATATTTACCGCTAACGGGGCCACCTCGTATTTCTGGGCTCCATCACCCACACTTTTTACTTTGTCGCCGAACAGTGTGATTGCCAATCCTTCCTTAACCAGTTTTTATTCTGTGTATGGCACACAGCTGGGTTGCAGGAGCGACACCAGGAACGCTGTACTGGTAGTATTGCCCATTCCGAAGATCACTGTTGTTCCAAAAACAACCACAGTTTGTGCGGGCAATTCGGTGAGTCTTACAACCATCAGCAATGCCGATTCTTTTAGCTGGACACCGGCCGGGTCTTTGTCTTCATCCACTAATTACAGCGTGATGGCGGGTCCTTCTGCAACCGAGTTTTATACTGTTACGGCGTTTCTGAACACCTGTACCAACCAGGCGGTTGCCATGGTATCCGTTATTCCAATGCCTGTACTCACCGCTTCGGCTACACAATCTGTGATCTGTAGTTCAGCAAGCACCATGCTCAAAGCGGAGGGAGCCAACTCGTTCAGCTGGACACCATCCTTTAACCTGAATGCCTCTACCGGCAACATGGTAGTTGCGTCGCCAGCAGAAAATACCACCTATTCAGTAACCGGATTCAACGGCATTTGTACGGGCACTACAACTGTATTTGTACAAACCATTGCCCGGCCTGAAATGACGATCACATCGGTGAACAACCAGAACGCCATCTGCCTTGATGATTACCTGCTGATGGAGACCGCCGGTGCGCAGCATTTTGAATGGTTCCCGCCAGGTTTTGCCAGTGCGCTCGGATCAAACACCTTGTATATTGTTAAACCCAATGTAACCACCAATTTTACCATTGTGGGAGCTAACTATGTTGGTGATGTATTCTGTTACCAGCAACTGAGTTATTCGGTGACGGTGGTTCCGAAAATTCAGCCGAAGATGCCGGCACTTGTTTCGTTGTGCGAAGGCGATAAAACAACGCTGGTGGTATCCGGCGGTAACACTTATAAATGGTGGCCTTCTGCGGGACTCAATTCAACTGATGCTCCGAGGGTAGTTGCTTCACCTAAAGAAACAACTATTTACACAGTGGAAGTGTCGCACGATACTTATTGTGCTACTACCGGAACGGTGAAAGTAGAGGTAAGCCCAAGGCCGATTGTAATTGCGGGTCGCGACACCAGCTATCACATCAATGAACCCATCTTTATTGAATCAACAGGTACAGGAACACTTTCATGGGTAGCAGGCGAAGCCATTGCCTGTATAGATTGTCCGATAACGCAGGCGTATCCAACCCGCAACGGGTGTTACATTGTGGAGGCGGTGAATGAATTTGGTTGTTACGCACAGGACGATATCTGTATCACCCTGCGTGAAGATTATACCATATACCTGCCGAACACTTTTACGCCGGATAAAGACGGGCTCAATGATGTTTTTTACGTTTACGGCGAGAACTTTTACAACCTTAAGATGGAGATCTTCGACAGGTGGGGCACACTGCTGTTTGCTTCGGGCGATCAGCGTCTGGGCTGGGATGGCAGTTTCCGTGGTACCCCCTGCAAGCAGGAT
Organism: uncultured Akkermansia sp.; assembly: GCA_964517305.1. Classification (GTDB taxonomy): domain Bacteria; phylum Bacteroidota; class Bacteroidia; order B-17B0; family Aurantibacillaceae; genus Aurantibacillus. Next base: position 928 of record CAZFCR010000299.1, on the reverse strand, counting down.
ACCTACATCTATAAAGTTTCTTATACCGGACTTGACAGGAAAACCTATCACCTGACCGGGCATGTGAATTTACTCAGATAAATTTGTGTTAGCGTCCGGATAGGGCCCATCAATGGATTGCTTGATTTATTAAAACTAAAATCATGAAAAGCGCCGCCTTCTGTTTTATTTTATTTTTTACACTGCTTTTGTTTTATGGCTGCGGAAAATATCCCCGTCGTGGCGAAAGTGTAAACCGTGGAGAGATCATTGGTAATTTTGAGATGCCCAGGTGTTATGCCGCCGCTACTTATACAGGCAATGTGTGTGTGATTAGAGCAGCCGGTGATCTTGATACCGCTGAGTTCGCAGGCTGTATACCCGCTGCAATTGACGTGGACTTTAACAAAGTATCGGTGCTTGGCCATACGATATCGTATGGCTGCACGGCTAAGATCATCCGGGAACTGAAAATTGATCACCTGAAAAAAGAATACAATTACACTGTAAAATTTAAGGACCAGGGCATCTGCAAACGATTGGGAATGGCTTACAATCTGGTGCTTGTGCCAAAAATTCCGGAGGACTACCACGTGAATTTTTTTGTTCACGAAGACTGATCAGGCGGTTTTGTAGTCCCTGTAACCGCTTCTCTATATTCTCTTTTCTTTAACTGTTTTTTGAATCGTGAGTCCATCAACAAAGCTGGCTTTCGATTGTTTTTGATTTATGGGGTAAATCACTTAAACTTACAGACGTGCGGAACATGTTACGTTTTTTGATGGATCTGAAACAAGTGATAGCAGTGCTGGCTTTCGTGACTGGTGTTTTCGCCTGCCATCAGGATCGTGAGTCCGCTGAACGTTCGCGCGTTACAGCAACCGACTCTGTACAGACGCCGCCCGCCCCCCGCGTAACTGAGCCCGAAGAGCCGGGACTTCATAAAGGA
>CAZFCR010000298.1:0-4874 GCA_964517305.1 uncultured Akkermansia sp. | reverse complement strand
TAGACACACGTGTAACAATTAAAAACCACCACAGCAACCAGAACGAAACTTTTGTATTTGTGGCACCCCACAGGGCTAAAAAAAAGAACCAGACGGAATCTATCCTCTCACCGATGGGCCTGGCGCTCGTAGGATGCAAAGAAGGCGACACCATTACCTGGGACTTCAACGGCGAATCAAACCAAATCGAAATTCTGAATGTGGAAAGACTCTCATCGTAAACACAAAAAAAGCGCTTCATCACGAGGCGCTTTTTTTATAAGATTTAATGATACGCTTTTATTGATCGTTTTGAACCCTTAGTATTTTATATTTTTTATTGATCCCCGCGCGGTTGGTTTCAATAATTTCGCCTTCGGCTCTGCCCAGAATAGCTAGGCACACAGGCGCGAACACCGATAACCTCCGTTTTTTCAGATCCATGTCCGCCGGCAGCACCACCTTGAACCTTACTTTTTTCTGCAGGATCTCATGCCAGAGTTCAACCTCCGAATTGAGCCGTACCACCTGTTTCCCCAACGCGCTTTCATCTACCTGCTCATAAGTAGCAAGAATACTGCTTAAATGCCGTCCGTACTTTGAGTTCCTCGCATTTAAAACGCCCTGCATCAGCTCAAACTCCGATTTTAAAATTCTTGGTTTCATTCTACAAAGGTACACAGAACCGGGAATATCACCCTAAGACTTTTTGCAATTGAACTGGCACTGAACCTTGAACTTTTTAAACTTTGAACCTCTTTGAACCTTGAACTTTTTAAACTTTGAACCTCTTTGAACCTTGAACTTTTTAAACTTTGAACCTTAATTCAAACCGGGAATCGACCAGCTCAGCCGCCGGGTTTTTTTGAACTTTGAACCTCTTGAACTTTGACCCTTGAGCTTTGAACCCATTACTACTAATAAACCCCGTCCATTGCGAGGCTGCCAGCGCAACCATTGGCCGAAACAATCAGTTCTTGACGTATTCTATCATCTGACAAGCCAGATCGCTTCAGGCCTCAGTATAACTCGCTGACATTTGCGATGCCAGAAATTCCGGTGGTTGAGCCCGTCGAAACCACCTTTCAATAATTTTATAATTAAAATGACGCTTCGACGACCGGGGCTTCGACAAGCTCAGCCGCCGGGTTTTCGTCCGCGGTAGCAAACACAGCAACGGCCTCATGGAATTGTGCGAGAAAATCCAGGGCCGTTCAAACCCGATGGAGAAAAGTCTTTCAGTGTCTTAGCAACTTTAGTAGGTCAAATGGACTTTTCGTTGCTATAAAAACACTGTGATTCAAAGATGCTAATCGGCGCTTTGCTTCCGACAGCTTCACACTGTGTTTGATAAAAGGCTGGCGGAATGATCAAAGCGCGTTGTTTGAACAGGCCCGTAGATTTTCCGCGCAAGACCATGCAGCCTTGACTTCTTTGTTACTTTCTGTGTTAAGACAGAAAGTAAGCGACGAAATTCTTCCCCTACTTTTTCTTAGCTAAAAAGTAGGCAAAAAGCAAGGCAAAACGATGCTTCAACGCACTCTTCAATTTTGTAAGACGGGCTAGCCTAAAAGCGTCCGAAGGACTTTTATGGCCCCTCTAACAAAATTGAATTCACTCTCCACGCCGCCTCGCCGTTTTGCCAGCCTGCCGCACGCAACAGGTGCTTACGCGAGATTGTCCGCGTAAGCAACCACAGCAACGGCCTCAGGGAAATGTGCGTAGGGCAAAAGAGTTAAGACTCTTTTGAGCCAGCCCGAGGGGCGGCTTCAAGGGCCGTTCAAACCGAATAGAAAAAAGTCTTTCAATGTCTTAGCACCAACTTGTTTAGATGACTTTTCGTTATTATAAAATTTTTAAATATATTTGACCTACCCAAAAAAATGAACAAATCTAAAATTCGCATTTGCTGTATCAGCAATCTCCCGAAATCTATTCGGCGACCCGTTACTCATAAGATCATTAATCAAAAAATTTAGTTTTATCATGAAGCAGGAACAACCTTTATGTAAGAGTTGCGAAAAAACAATTGATGCAACGTCTTTTTACTGCCCCTATTGCGGAAAAGATACATCTTTCAATGTTGAAATTATCACTGAAAAAAATCCCGTAGTTTCCATAAAATATCCAGTCCATATAATTGGTGGCTATTATTTGGCGATAACCGTGTTATTTATTCTTCATGACAAATTCATTGAATATTCCCAACAGAATCCGTTACATAAAATTCTGCTCTTCCTCAACTTGGGCATTTATTTCTTATTCGCTTATTTCAGCAAAGGAAGGATCCGTTTACTTTTCCTGGTAAGTGGCTTTATCATGGTGATTCGAAACATTTATTATACCTTTTTGATTTAATATGTATTGTAAAAAGTGCGGACAAAATTTGTCAGAAGCTGCAAATTTTTGTAGTCGGTGTCGCTACGTCTTGGTGAACGATAAAATATATGCAAGAGGTCTTACTTCGTCAGTTACATCCGACGAATCAGAACTGCCTGCGGTCCACAAACAACCATTAATTTTGTTGGGGTGTTGGGTTGCATTAAATATGCTTTTTCTGTATTCGAACTATTCGGCAGGAAACAGAAACCAAGATTACTTCTGGCCTTTCAGTTCGGCCAGCCGGCTTAATCACTATGATGTTACAGAGTTCCTGGTTTATTCCACCGTTCCTCTGGTCGCGTATTGTATTTTCAGCTTCTATTGGCCACGTCAACAGGACCCGCGGTTAACTGGCAAAGTTTACGATCTGTCGTATAAACCTTCTGACACGGGCTTGCTGCTAAGTGTATTTGTATATATTGTGTCACTTCTTTTCATACTTCATTCTATCAATAAGAAAAGTAGTTATCATTATCGTTCAGAATCAGAATATGAGTTGGCTCGCACGGCAGCTGCCATAATATTTAGTTGGATTTTTACTATCTCTACGCGCATCTGCTTACTTTATATGGTAATAAAAACTGCACGCAGGCAAAATCGTGACGTAAACAACTGGGGTGTTGCGGCATTTATTGCACCTGTATTAACAATGCTCATATTATCCCACAAACGAAAACTCCTGGATTGAAGTATTGACCAACCAAACACGTAAAACGCGTCCGAAGATCGGCTTTTGGCAAAAATCGCTACTCCGGAGTGTGAGCACCAAACCGCGATATGCGAAACCGCAACAGCCAAAACATTACGATTGTACAACAGCCTCATTTGCCCCCCTACCCTCTGCGGATGTATTTAAGCCCGTTGAGATCCGGTCAAAACTCCGTACATTTGCTCTTCCCATGGGAGACAACGGCATAAAAAGCATATTCGACAACTATTGGTTCCTCGCCTCCATCCGTGCCTCAGACCAGGTGTCTGTCATCATTGATACCGAATTCAGGTACGTGGCGGTGAGCCTTGGCTTTTGCAACATGCTCAACAAACAGCGCGATGAGCTCGAAGGCCATGAAATTCTGAGCGTTTTCCCCGATTTTGAGAAAATGAAGAACTACAAAAACCTTCAGCTGGCCATGGATGGAAACGAGTTTTTCGACACCGTTCCCGCCATCACAGGTGAAATGTTTTTTATTCATTACCGCCCCATCTTACACAAAGGCAGCATCATTGGCGTACATACGGAATCCAGGAAAGCACAGATCGCGGATCTGGGGATCTGAGGTTTCTCGTGTCACTAATTTAGTTGTTGTATTAAAATACCACAGAAAAATTAAGGTTAAAACTGTCCTGTTATTATTGATTTAGTAGTTTAATAATTATACTAAATCAATCAGACTGGTAAATCCGTGATGGCATCCTCCTTGCCAGAATCTGCAAGGATTTTTCCTCAGGCTATCAGCGAAAACTGTTGACATTGCCTGACCAACCCGATCATGGTGCATTTTTTGGATCCAGCAGTTCGTAAAATTGATTCAGCTTTGGTAATATAATGATCCGCGTCCTCCTGTTAGCGGCCTTATTCTCCGGTGAAGTGTTTGGCACAAGTTCGTTGTACTCTCCACGCCCTGCTGCTATCAGACGATTGGGGTCAATCTTGAATTCAGACTGAAGTAACCTTACCACAGACGTGGCACGATGTACGCTAAGATCCCAGTTGTCCTTGTTACAAGCATTCTTAATTCCGTCTGAGTCAGTGTAGCCTTCCACCATCACCTCCAGATCGGGCCGGGACTCAATGATCTTTGCTATTTTTGCCAGTACATCGCTTGCTTTTGCTGAAAGATCAGCGCTTCCTTTTTTAAACAGCACATTATCCGATAAGTTGATAAATACCACAGTCTTGTCAACTTTTACATCCACATCCTTATCATCCAGACCCTCTTTCAGTACACCTTTTAAATTAACTGCCAGCGCCAGGTTCATCGAATCCGCTTTCGATTTTGCGGCCTGCAGCAGATGGATGTACTTGTCCTTTTTTTCTAATTGTGCCAGAGTTTCTTTAATATTGTTGTTAGCCGACTGCGACAAAACAGTGAGATCTCCTACGGTCAAAACCTGTTTATCTCTCACCGCTTTGCAGTCAGAAAGCTGAGATCTCAGTTCAACAATGATCTGTTCCTGATTTTTGATATCCGACCTTAACCTCGCCGATGAATTTTCACAGGCGGTAGCATCCTGCTGCACTTTATCAAAACGTCCCTGAAGCGCGGTGTATTTTTTTTTGCTCACACACGACGATAAGGAAGTAAAAACACAGACAATTAATAATGTCTTTCTATAACTCAGGCTATTTTTTAATTCCATGATTATATATTAAGATACTTTTTTTGATTGTTTGAGAAAAATTCACTGCTTTTTCAGCCAGTTTGCATGCAAAATTGTTGCCAGCAGCATGCCTGGCTGTCAATCAAAAACCACGCGTAAACCTGGCTCCGTAACCAAAAAATTTTCAGCTA
>CAZFCR010000297.1:0-4876 GCA_964517305.1 uncultured Akkermansia sp. | reverse complement strand
CAATCTGAATTTAGATGGCTTTTCTTTCCAATAAGAAAAAAAATCTTGAAAAAGATGACGCTATCTTCCAGGTGCTTAAAAAATACATCATTGAATCAAAAAAGATCAGGTTCGAAGGCAATGGTTACGGAGATGAATGGAAAGAAGAAGCGAAGAAACGCGGTTTGAACAACATCCCAACCACTCCAGGAGCGCTGGAGGCTTTTCTCGATAAAAAAACAATACACCTCTTTGAAAGTCTGGGAATTCTTACCCATCGCGAACAGGAAGCGCGTTACGAAATTTATCTCGAAACCTACACAAAAAAAATACAGATCGAATCAAGGATCATTGCCGACATGGTTAACAACCAGATTATCCCTGCGGCCCTTGCTTATCAGAAAAGTTTGGTGGACAGTGCAAACGGTTTAAAAAATATTCTCGGTGACGCTGAATTCAAGACCGTGGCAGGTACACAGCTTGAGCTGATCCGCGAAATTTCTGAACGTGTCGCCATCATTAAAAAAGCCGCTGAAGATATGCGTGAAGAACGCAAGCGGGCCAACAACCTCCAGGGGGCTAAAAAACAGGCTCACGTATACTGTGATAAAGTAAAACCTTATTTCGACAAGATCCGCTACCAGGTGGATAAGCTGGAATACATCATTGATGACAGTACCTGGCCGCTTCCTAAATACAGGGAGATGCTGTACCTCAGATAATCAAATAATAATCCTCCGCAAGGGGGATTTTTTTTGAGGTTAAACCTGTTGTTTTTTACATCTTTGTTCCATGCCGTCTTCAGATTCTTATTTCACCGTTACCAAAAATGAAGAGGCGTTGTTTAAGGACAGGGGATCAAAATTTTTTGCCTTCGCTTTTCCGGTAAACCAGGAGACCGATATAAAACAACACCTTGATGCGCTAAGAAAGTCACATCCCGGAGCCCGGCATCATTGTTATGCCTGGCGACTGGGAGCCGATGGTTTGACTTTCAGAGCCAATGATGACGGGGAACCTTCCAGTACTGCGGGAAAGCCAATTCTGGGACAGATCCAGTCTAAAGAACTGACGAATATTCTGATCGTTGTGGTGAGGTATTTTGGCGGAACGCTTCTTGGCGCCGGAGGACTGATCAATGCATACAGGTCGGCTGCAGCCCTGGTAATTAACGAGTGCGAGATAGTTGAAAGGTTCATCATGTTTGAGTACGAAATCAGGTACACAACTTCGGATACCAGCGCGGTGATGCGTTTGCTGAAGGACGTTGGTGCCCGCATCACATTTTCAGATTATGACCAGCACAACCTGCTGAGGTTTGTTTGCCGGAAAAGGGATTCAGAACAACTTGAAAATAAATTTTCGGATCTTTATGCCGTGAACCTTAAATTTTTAAATATTGCCGGATGATGAAAAAGAAAAAAGAAAATGATAATCATTTCAGTCTATTGCGCGAGATGTGTTCAATTCATGCCCCGAGTGGGAACGAAACGCAGATGACACAATTTTTACTCAATTATATTTCACGGCATTCAAAGAGCTGGAAACACCAGCCGAAAATTTACAGCGGACAAGGTTTCCAGGATAACATCGTGCTTGTTTTTGGCAAACCCCGCACTGCTGTATTCGCGCACATCGACAGCATTGGCTTTACAGTGAGGTACGGTAAACAACTTGTGAAGATAGGCGGGCCAGTGCTGAAAAAAGGATTTAAGCTGACAGGTCACGATGGTCTGGGACAGCAGCATGCCGAACTGCAGGTGGCCACAGATAAAAAATCCGGATTCACCAATATAACCTATAAAGCCAAACGAGATTTTGAGACAGGAACCGACCTGGTATTTAAACCAGACTGGCGGGAAGATGAAGATTATGTTCAGTGCTGTTATATGGATAACCGGCTTGGTGTATTTAACGCGCTAAAGGTCGCTGAGACTTTAAAGAATGGCGCTATAGTTTTCAGTACATGGGAAGAACATGGTGGGGGCAGTGTGGCTTATCTTCAGAAGTTTCTATATGAAAAATATAACATCAGCCAGGGACTCATCAGCGACATCTCCTGGATCTCCGATGGTGTAAAGCCTGGCAGGGGACCTGTGATCAGTATGCGCGACAGCCTGATCCCACGCCGATCGTTTGTGAACAAAATCACTAAAATTGCCGGCGAAAATAATTGTGCCTTCCAGCTTGAAGTGGAAGGTTCTGGCGGCAGTGATGCCAAGGAGTTACAAATGGCCGCTTATCCCTGGGACTGGTGTTTTATTGGTGCCGCCGAGCAGCACGTGCATTCACCTGATGAAAAGGTGCACAAAAAAGACATTGCCGGCATGATACAACTGTATGAAATACTGATGAAAGAACTCTGAGCAGTTCGACGCGATGATCCTGAACAAATAACTGAAGAAAAGACACTAAAATCCGTAACCCGGGTAATCGCGGTTGAATTCATTTCTGGCAAAGGGCCGGTTGATCTCAAGGCCGCTGAAGTCGTAACTTTCAAAAAGACCTTTATCATCGTAAAGACTGATGGAAACGGGAAGCATTAATTTTTCACTGATGTAAACCACTGCCTTTTTGCAATACAGGGTCGGTACTTTAAGAATTGTCCCTTTTTTCAGATAACCAAAATCATTCAGAAGATCGTTCGTGTAACGCAACAGGTAATCGTTAACGCATAATCTGAGCGCGATGAGGCTTGCCGTTTCTTTTTCTTTGACCATGTATTCGGTGTAGCCATAAGATTTATTCTCATACTCCAGCATCAGGCAGGAATAGCCGTTTTTGAATGACTTTCCATGATAAACAAAATTACCCAGTCCTTCTTTGTCTTTATTGATGGTTAGCGCAATGGATTTTCCTATAAACTCGAAACCAAGTTCGTGAATGGTGTAATGCTGGTTTCGCCGCATCATGTTGCCTCCGGGATCGAGGTAAATGGGCATATACGGAAACACATGAGGTTTAACCAGGGCTTTGTCTGACAGATGTTCCGAGTCGTACAACACTTCAAGTTTCCTCGCGCGGTTAATAAAATATACCTTTCTGGGATGTGTCTGAAGTTTGATCTCTGAATTGGCGGAAAAAAATTTGCGGTCAATGCGTTCAAGCGCGGACACCCTGATCCGGAGCGTTTTTACATTTTTAATGGAATCGTACATCTGGTGAAGGATGCGTGCCGGTTTTAACTCGTTGACCGGATTTCTGAACGAGAAAACAACAAACAACAGTGCGCAAAGGGTTGTAAAAACTTTGAATTTCACACGCAAAAATAATCAATAAAACACAGAATAGTTTTAATTAATTTTGACACAAATTCCTCTATGTCAATAATAGCCATAATTCCGGCGCGCTTCGCGTCGACCCGGTTTCCGGGAAAACCACTTGCAGAAATCAAAGGTGTTTCGATGATTGAACGTGTTTACAGGCAAACATCGGCTGCGAAATTTATTTCTGAAGTGTTGATTGCTACCGACGATGAAAGGATTGCAGATCACGCCCGGTCTTTTGGCGCCCGCGTGGTAATGACGGCTTCAGAGCATCCGAGCGGCACGGATCGTTGTTATGAGGCCTACAGGATCAATGGCCGTGACCACGATTACGTGATCAATGTTCAGGGCGATGAACCTTTTCTTCATCCCGCGCAGATCGAATCATTGGCAGCCGCCTGTAAATCTCCTGTTGAGATAGCAACACAAATGATCCGTTGCAATGATCCGCAGGTACTGTCGGATACCGGTGAGGTGAAGATTGTTCTGAATAAAAACAATGAGGCCCTTTATTTCAGCAGGAATGTCATCCCGCATATTAAAAATGTAAGTCCCGATAACTGGCACCAACACCATACTTATTTCCGTCACGTTGGCATGTATGCCTACCGTTCGGATGTATTGTCGGCCATAGCCGGCTTGTCGCAGTCTTCTCTCGAAAAGGCTGAGTCACTGGAACAACTGCGCTGGCTTGAGAACGGTTATCGCATCACCTGCGTTGAAACTGAATACGACAGTCATTGTGTAGATACGCCCGAAGACATTGAAAAAGTAATCCGTCTCATGAACATTCAGTAGAAGGTTGGCGCATCCTGCAGACATACAGATTTCAGACTACGATTACGATCTTCCTGAGGAACTGATTGCCAGATATCCTCCTGAGAACCGTGAACAATCAAAACTTTTGGTTTATAAGGACCAGACGATGGAAAGCACTTTGTTTTCAGAAATCGGTAAGTACATGGATAACGAAACGCTGCTCGTTTTTAATGATACCAGGGTCATCCAGGCGCGGCTGTTGTTTCTGAATAATAAAGAGCAGACGATTGAAGTGTTTTGCCTGGAACCGGAGACTGAAATAACAACTGCCATGCAGGCGAGGGGCAAAGTACAATACCGCTGTCTGGTAGGTAATTTAAAACGCTGGAAAGAAACTGAATTGAGTCTGAACCGGGAGGGCATCTCGCTTTCTGCGTCAATTCTGCAAAAACATCCGGGACATGTGTTGATTGAGTTCAGATGGGCGCCCCCTGAGAAAAATTTTTCTGAAGTGCTTGAAACAATGGGCAGGATCCCGATACCACCTTATCTGAATCGCGATACCGAATTGATAGATGAAAGCAGGTACCAGACAGTGTATGCGCGACAGAAGGGCTCCGTAGCCGCGCCTACAGCAGGTCTTCATTTCACTGACCATATTCTGGAGCAGCTGAAAGCGCAGGGTGTGGGAACTGCTTCGCTTACCCTGCATGTTGGAGCGGGAACTTTTAAACCCGTGAAAAGTGATACCCTTGCTGGCCACGACATGCATGCCGAATGGATAGAGGTGAAGAGAAACACGATTAAGCAGTTAATAGAATTTTCCCGGGGAAAGATCATCCCGGTGGGAACAACCTCTCTTCGCAGCATTG
>CAZFCR010000296.1:0-4892 GCA_964517305.1 uncultured Akkermansia sp. | reverse complement strand
AGTCCCCAGACACGAAATTCAGGCGGACTGATCGGCGACGTGAACATCGATTATAAATTATCGGAAGACGGACGTTACCGTTTAAAAGGATTTAACCGCAGCAATGACAATACGCAGATCACTACGGCCGGCGGTCCCTATACACAGGGCATCGGCTTTTTTTACAGGGAAGAATTTGAAACCTTTAACCAGCTCCTGAAACGTTATCTCAAAAAGAAGAAACCGCCGGAGAAAAAAGAATGATCAGGTCTGCCTGTCCAGCGCAGCGGCATTTAACCTTACGCCCTTAAAGATCACCCATAATGCAACGATCATGATCACATGCGCAATGTCTTTGTAGTTGAACCATTCGTGCAGCGAAAACTTCAGCGAATGCACGATGATGGGAAGAAAAGAAATGAGTAAACCTGTTACAACCAAACGACTTCCCTCCTCCTGTTTCTGACGCACGGCCATTAAATGAACAATAAGCGCGTAAACCAGCACGATGGCCGCGTGTATCTTGATGAGCAGAAAATTTCCTTTGATAAAACTGAAGACCAGCAAAGCCGACACCCAGGCCTGCGCGACATAAATATAAATCCGGGGTAAGGTTTTAAGAAGATTGGCGTAAGTGTAAGCCGCCCTGAAACAAAAATAAATTGACAAAAGACTGAGCGCGTTCATCAGAAACAATACCGTTTCAAAAAACCGGGTCCCGAGCTGATAATGTACCGTATGGGCGACAGCTCCGAAAACGCTGCTTGTTCCAAGAAACAACATAAACAACGCCATCTGGCGGGCATATACATGTTTGTAATTCCTGAGTTTTAAATAACACCATACGCTCAGAGCAAAAAAGATCGTATTGGTTAAGATGATCATCGGCTCAAATAATAAAAAGCCGGAAAGTGCGATATAGGTATAATCAAAGTTCACAACCTGGTGTCAAAGCTACAATAATTTTACAATTCAGTTGAATTTTCGTCTTCATCCTCCTTCTTAAAAATGCCGGTTATTTTACCGGTGAGTTGTTTTACTTTCTCATAGTTCTGTTCGATACCCGTGCTGCTGATCTCGCCGATCATACTCTCCTGTAAGGCTTTGCTGATATCCGGATAAAAAATAGTAAAACTGGTAAATTCATTGTTCCTCCCTAGCCGGCGCGACATTTCATCAACGTGATAATCGAAACTTAGCGTTTGTTTGCGGGCATTCAGAAAAATAAAAAGATCGTCGTTACGGACATCGTTCACAGGTTGAAAATCTTCAAAATCAGTGACCGCCTGGTATTTGTAAAACACTTTTTTACGATCGTTGGCAATGCCGGCAAAGTCGTCGAGTGTGCTCTGGATGCCATAAATCATTTTTTCTTCACCCAGTTGTTTTAACAGGCAATTGATCTTGATCACCGAACGTTTAAAACCATTTTCAAGTTCAGCGTTGGGCGACAACACCACTATGATTCGCCTGAAAGTACTGAGTGGCTGTAATATCTTGGAGATGATGATAGCCTGCCGCGACTTACCAAGAAGGTTGTTGGCAATGTTACCAAAGATCTTGTTTGGATTTCCCTGCTGGGCTTTGTAACTGATGATGATGTCAGAAATATTATAAGCCTTCGCGGTCCTCACAATCCCGTCAACGATACTGAGGTCCACCTTTTTAAGCACCTCCACCTTTTTATCACCGCTCGAGATCTGTTCGGCCACACCTTCAATTACTTTTTTAACAACGTTGATCTTTTCATCAGCATCGGCATCGTCTTCTACGATGGACAAAGGATAAACCGGTTCGTGTGAATTCTGATCCTTAATCAGGAGCGCGAGGTCAATGAGTCGCTGAATGTTTTCGGGATTGCTCACCGGAATTAAAATCCGTTCAGGTTTATCGTTTCCTCTCCGCACCACATCTTTCTCAAGGATGGCAATTTTCCTGGCCGCGCGTTCGGTTGAAAAAGAACTCACAAGGCAGGAGATAAGAATGAGGATGATGGTGGCGTTGATCACATTCTGATCAAACAGCCCGATATCAAACCCCACCTTGATCACTGCCAAAGTGGCTGCGGCGTGAGATACACTTAAACCAAAAATAAGATTGCGCTCATATCTCGAGTATTTGTAGATCAGACTCGTCAGCCAGGCAGCGAGGTATTTGGTAACAATGCCTACCACACACAGAATTCCCGCGAAAAGGAGAGCCGATCCGCCCTGGAAAAACAAACGCAGATCAACCAGCATGCCCGCGCTGATGAGGAAAAAAGGAATAAACAGCGTGTTACCGATAAAATTGATCCGGTTCATTAAAATGCCGGTGTGCGGAATTACTTTGTTAAGGCCGAGTCCGGCAAGAAACGCGCCGATGATAGGTTCTACGCCTGCAAGTTCGCTGAGGAAACCCGAAATAAAAACTACGGCAAGCACAAAAATATAATGTGAACTGGCCTGCGCTTCAATGTTCCTGAAAAACCAGCGACTGATCTTTGGCAGCAAATAAAGCGTAGCAAACAACAACAGGGCAAGCGAAACCGTTACCCGCAGCCAGAACAAACCGGATACCTCACCGGTTACCATGTTGGTGATAACGCCCAGGAGAATCAGCACCGCGGAATCGGTAATGATGGTGCCGCCAAATGTGACCTGCACCGCCCGGTTCTTGATGATGCCCATGTTGCTCACAATCGGATAACTCAATAAAGTATGCGTGCTGAAGATGCTGGCAAGGAGCAGCGCCGGCCAAAGACTAAAATTAAATACATATACACACACAACATATCCCACCGAAATGGGGATCAGAAAAGTAAGCGCGCCAAAAACAAGGCTTTTGTTGCGGTTGTGACTGAACTCCTGCATGTCGATTTCGAGACCCGCAAGAAACATGATGTACAACAGCCCGGTTTTTGAGAACAGCTCAAAACTATTGGTGGATTCGATGATGTGAAACGAATTGGGCCCGATGATCACACCTGCCATGATGAGTCCGATAACGCCCGGGATCCTGAACCGTTTAAAAAGCAGCGGCGAAAACAGGATGATGAGCAGGGTAATGGCAAGAATCAGCACCGAATTTTTAAGTGGCAGATAATAGCTGAAAAACGTACTGAGTTCGTTAAGATAATGTTGAAGTGTAACCATAAATTCAGTCGCCCGATTTATCTAAAAAATAACGGCTTCTTGTTCCTTTAAAAAGCCGGTAAAAGGGCAAGGTACGGAAAGTATAACGAAGACCCGCGCCGTAACAAACATCCATCACATTAAACTGATGTTCTTTGTAAGAGAGTCCGAAGCGCAGTTTGAATTCGCCGAAGAAACTGAAATGTTTGATAAAATATTCGAATCCGATGCCGCTGTTAACGCCCAGCCAATGGGTCCTCACGCTGGTATTGGCAGGAAAATAACGGTAAAGGTGCAGGGCATCATTGGTGCCCGTGTAAAATCCCTTGAACACATTGTAACTTAATCCAAAAAAGGGGTAAAAAAATGCATTCGCGTCTTTTGTGCGTGATATGGCCTGAAGGTTAAATTCAAGCGTGCTGGCTTTTACATTGAACCAGGTGGGTGCAATGTTGATGTTCTGGTAAGTTGTAGCTTCGCCACTGAGACGCAGCAGACGCGAGAGCGTAAAAACACAGCCGCCCCCAAAACCAATGGCATTGTTATCAGACTTCACATTGCGCTGAAGCAGCAGGGCACTGTTGGTAAAATTTGCGAAGATCCCGAAGGCACCCATCGACGCCTTTTTTTTTGGCGGCACGGGTTTTACTGTTTTCAATTGCGCCTGTAATCCTGTGCCAAGAAACAGCAAAACGATCAGATATCTTGAAATACGCGCCATCCTAACAAAGTTAAAAAAAATATCGGCATGCACGGCCGGCATTAAAAATTTGTTAAGCCGCGTGCCAAACGCATAACAATATGTACTTTTGGCCACAATGAAGCTGATAATCAGATTAACTTTCCTGCTTGTGTTTTGCGCAGGCGCCACACAGGCACAAGATAAAAAACAAACCGCCGATAACACCCCGCTGATGCAGTTTTCAGGCGTGGTGCTCGATCAGGACAGCCTGACTCCCATTCCTTTTGTTTCCATTATGATCAAAGGCACGCACAGGGGCACCATCACCGACTTCTACGGATTTTTCAGCATTGTGGTGAATCCCGGCGACGTGCTTGAGTTTTACAGCATCACGCACAAACAGCGCGTGTACAAAACCCCTGATACCCTCCAGCAAAAATATTATTACGCCATCCAGATCCTTACCAAAGACACCATTCAGCTGCCGGCGGTGGAAATTTACCCATGGCCCAGCCGCGATGATTTTAAAAGGGCTTTTCTGGCGCTTGACCTCAACGATACCGATGCCGACCGCGCAGACAGAAACCTGGAGCGTGAAGCGATGACCTACCTTGAAAGAAATCAGACAGCCAGCGCAACTGAAAATTACAAACATGTGATGCAGGCTTATTATACCAAGATCTACACTTCAGGTCAGCAGCCGAGCATTAGCCTTTTAAACCCCGTGAAGTGGGCTGAATTCATTGATGCCTGGCGAAAAGGGAAATTCAGCAACAAAAAGAAATAAACCTAACGCATCTTTTTATTATTGGAGCGGTCGATCTGGCGTTTTGACCGTTTCATCTGTTTTTTTGCCGCCCTGTTCTGTTGTTTCAGGTCACGCCTGTTTTCCCTTGCCATTTGCGCGCTCGGTTTGTTCTTTCGTTTTTTATCGAGGTATGGATTATAACTCTGCCTGTTTTTGCGCCATTTTTTCCAGATTTTTTTACGCTCCTTTTTCTGTTTAAAGGTATTCTGCTGCGAAAAAGCCGGCTGTGAACCGAACGCAAAAACAAAAAGAAGTATGCTGACCCAGATTTTCATGCAACAAATAACGTCAATTCCTTAAAAATTTTCAG
>CAZFCR010000295.1:0-4900 GCA_964517305.1 uncultured Akkermansia sp. | reverse complement strand
GTTTCACTTATAAGTTAAGTTCAAATTTAGGCCAAATATACTAACAAATCAAAGATTTTAAGCCAAAAGATGAGAAAGTATCGATGTTCGCCGCCGATCTTGGGTCAACCAGCTCCCAAACGGGTTTTTAGCTAAAATATTGTACATTAGTGCATTATGGCAATAGGCATCCACACAGAAGCAACCTTCGAGGCGGCGATAGAAGAATCGTTGCTGCAGAAGGGCGGCTATATTCAAGGAAATCCGGAAGACTTCGACCGCACACTCGGCTTGTTCCCCTCCTATGTTACCGAATTTCTTAAAGCATCACAGCCCAAAGAATGGGAAAAGATCAGCAACATCCACAAATCGGATGTGGAATCCAAAGTGATTCAACGCCTGGTCCGTGAGCTGGAGCTGCGCGGCACACTGGATGTGCTGAGAAAAGGTTTTACCGACTACGGCGTGAAGTTCAGCATGGCTTATTTTCTTCCTGAAAGCACACTGAACCCGGAAGCGGAGATCAACTACAAGAATAACAGATTGTCCGTGACGCGACAATTACGCTATCAGGTAAAAGGCAACAATTCACTGGATATGGTGATTTCGCTGAATGGTCTTCCATTGATCACCATCGAACTAAAAAACCAGTTTACAGGCCAGACATACCAGAACGCAAATAAACAATACTTGTTCGACCGCGAAGCCAGTGAACCCATCTTTCAGTTCAAAAAACGAAGTCTGGTGCATTTCAGCGTGGACACCGATGAGTGTTACATGACCACAAGGCTGGAAGGCAAGAATACACGCTTTCTGCCTTTCAATAAGGGGGATAACAATGGCGCCGGCAATCCTGTTAACAAGAATGGCTATAAAACAGCTTATCTCTGGGAAGAGGTCTTAGCGAAAGACAGCCTGATGGACATTGTTGGCAAGTTCCTGCACCTGAGTGTGGAGGAATTTGAACTGAACGGAACTAAAAAAGTTAAGGAGACCATCATTTTTCCGAGATATCACCAGCTCCTTGTTGTTCGTAAGGTCAGCAAAGATGTCAGAGAAAAAGGCGCAGGGCAGAATTACCTGATCCAGCACTCCGCAGGCTCCGGGAAGTCCAATTCTATTGCCTGGCTTTCATACCGGCTTTCCAGCCTGCATAACTCGTCAGATGAAAGGATATTCGACTCTGTGATCGTCGTTACTGACCGTAAGGTACTCGACAGCCAGCTCCAGAACACCATCTATCAATTTGAGCACAAGCAGGGCGTGGTTCAGAAGATTGACAAGAATTCCGAACAGCTAGCGGAGGCGATTACCGGCGGCTCTAACATCATTATCACAACACTTCAGAAGTTTCCTTTCATTCTCGATAAAATAGGAACTCTTCCCAGCAGGCGCTATGCCGTAATCATCGATGAGGCGCACTCCTCGCAGGGCGGAGAGGCTACCAAAAAGATGAAAGAGGTCCTGACCGCGAAGACGTTGGAAGAGGCCGCCGCAGAGGAGGGTGATTCAGCACTTGACGAAGATGCTGAAGATCAGCTACGCAAATCCATGCAGGCAAGAGGTAAACAGGAAAACCTGAGCTTCTTTGCTTTTACTGCAACACCCAAAGCCAAGACAGTTGAAGTTTTCGGCACACGCGACGAGAGCGGCAAACCAAGGCCATTTCACTTGTACTCAATGAAGCAGGCTATTGAGGAAGGTTTTATTCATGATGTCCTTAAGCACTATACAACCTACAAAACCTATTTCAAGCTTTCAAAGCAGATTGAAGAGGACCCGAACGTCAACAAAAAGCAGGCGGCGCGGGCAATTGGCCGGTTTTTGTCGCTGCACCCGCATAACCTCGCCCAGAAAACGGAGGTCATGGTAGAGCATTTCAGGCAGGTTGTTTCTAAGAAAATAGGCGGAAAAGCCAAAGCTATGGTCGTCACCGGCTCCAGGCTCCATGCGGTGAGCTATAAGGAAGAATTCGACCATTACATCCGCGAAAAAGGCTATTCAGACATTAAGACCATCGTAGCCTTCTCGGGGAAGGTTGTCCGCGAAGGGCTTCCTGAGTCAACCGAGGTAGGCATGAATGGATTCAGTGAGAAGGAAGTTCCAAAAAAGTTCGGCAGTGGTGAGTATCAATTGCTTATCGTGGCTGACAAATACCAAACAGGATTTGACCAACCACTGCTCCACACCATGTACGTTGACAAGAAATTAAGTGGCGTGAAGGCAGTTCAGACCTTATCGCGCCTTAACCGCACATGTGCCGGTAAGGAAGACACCTTTGTTTTGGATTTTGCGAACGAGGCTGAAGACATTATCAGTTCCTTCCAGCCTTATTATGAGCTTACCACGGTAGCGCAAAGTACTGATCCGAATCGTCTGTACGATTTGAAACATGAAATAGAAAAAGCACAGGTGATCTGGCAGTCAGACGTTGACAATTTCTGCAACGTATATTTCAAATCCACTAAAACACTTTCAGTCAGCGACCAGAAGAAGCTGAATGCTTTCATCGATCCGGCAGTGGACAGATTTAAAGCCATCACTGCCGATTCCACGGAACAGAATGCGGACGAATCACTTAAAGACGATTTTAAGAACTCACTTAAAGCATTCATTAATCTTTATTCGTTCCTCACGCAGATCATGCCTTTTCAGGACGCGGAGCTTGAAAAGCTGTTTACCTACAGTCGCTTTTTGCTGAAAAAGCTGCCACGCAGGAGCCAGACTGACAGATTTACCCTGGGTGACGAGGTTAGTCTGGAATATTACCGACTGCAGAAGGCTGCTGAACAGTCTCTGGTTCTGGAAGCCCAAGGGGAATTCGGTCTCGATGGTGAAATGGAAGGCGGCATAAGGATGCCCAAAGAGGAAAAAGCGGCATTGTCGGAGATCATCAGCCTATTAAACAAACGTTTTGGTACAGAATTTACAGAAGCGGACAAATTGTTCTTCGACCAGATTGAAGCAGAACTTGTTGCCGACGAAAAACTGAGTGAACAGGCGAAAAGCAACACCATGGCAAATTTCCGATTCGGCTTCGACGAGGTCTATCTCGATAAGCTTATCTCTCGCATGGAGCAGAACCAGGACATCTTCACGAAGCTGATGGATGATAAAGAGTTTGGAGGATTGGTGAGGGATTATATGTTGAAGAAGGTCTATCAGAGGCTGACGAAGTAAATACAACACATGACACCAATAGAGTTTGAGAATTCAGTTGCAGAAGAGTATCGAGCCAAAGGCTATGAAGTGCGTCTTACATCCAAATCATATGACTATGGTGTCGATGTTATTGCAGTAAACGAAACTGAGAGCCTCGCAATTCAGGTAAAGATGTATGAGTCGCGCCTTGTCAACTATAAAGACATCATGTATCTCTTTGCAGGAATGCACTATTACGATTGCACGAGAGCCCTCCTAATAACACAGGGCATACTTGACCCCAACGCAAAAAAGGTTTGTCAAAAGCTGCGCGTGTACTTTATTGAGAACTATGCGTCTTCTCACCCAATAGATAAACCGGCACCGGTAAAAGCGCCTGTTTTGGACTTCGATACCATATGGAATGCCTATATAATGCCCCTCCAAGGTCGCAAATTGATGACAGGCTCCGGAAAAGTGAATGAAGTTACAAAGGTTACCGGCGACTACCTATACAGGAGAAGTTCCACAGGGGAAGAAAGTAAAATAGAAAAAGCAATTTTCAGAACCATCTATTATCGGTTAAAGGAAACAAAAGAAATCACGAGAAGTGAAATTAATACGGAGTACTCGAAGCGGGCATCTGCCATGATTACCGCTGTATTGGGACAAGTTCCATTTATCACTATGCTCGACAAACCGGTTATTAAATTGGTTTGGACGAAGTAAACGCAGAATATTTGCGGATCACTACCTTAAGAATTGCTAAACCTTCAACTTAATCTTTTCAAGTAGCTCGCTGGGCTGCAATTTAAACACTTCTGCCAGGCTAAGCACAATTTCCAGTCCAATAGCAAAATCACCTTTCTCAATCCGTCGAATCGTTCGAATGTCCACCCCGCATAGCTCCGCCAGCTCTGCTTGCGTTAGCCGGGCCTTTTCGCGCTGATCCCGCACGATGGCTCCAAACTTCTTAATCTGGGGTATGTAACGTCTGGGCATCTGGGAAGATTTTACTGAAACTGACCGGTAAGTTACGGCTTTTCTGAATTTTATCCAGTTGAATTTCAATTGATTGCCAGATATCACCCAAAATCTGTAACACTGGGGCGTTAAAGCCCGTTTAATTTTTCAGAATAGGGCGTATACGCCCTAAATAAAAGAGGAAATGTATAAGAAAATTAAAAGAAAACGGGAGTTAAAGAGGTCTTTTTTCGGGATACCGCCGTGACGCTGTGATCCATGCGAACAAATAAACATTAATCACAACAAAAAAATTAACAAATGAAAAACACATTAAAGATTGAAAGACTGCGCCAGTACGCAGAGTATCTGAGAAAGCAGGAATTTGTTTCCGCTGATTATTTTAATCCCCTCCCCCAGTTGGTATACATTGACAGGGACGACAATCCGGTGGCGGTTAACCCCATTCTATTTCTGGCGGTATTTGAGATGCCCCATATATTTCCCGAAAGCTGGGCATATAGCAGTCAATTTGAACCGATTCTCAAAAACGGACAGTCTTCTAATACATTCGACGCAATGAGCGAGTGGTTTGGTCTTTCTGAGTTGCAAGCTGAACACCTTCTTTTCCAGGGAATGCAACTGCCCCATCTGTTTGGTGGGCGCATGCTCACGGAAACATCCAGTAAGTATGACCTGGTATTCAATATCGAAGAACTGATAAAACAACCGGTAGAACCATGTGCAGGCAACGAATTCATCATCTGTCTTAATTAAGAACTATGAGGAAGAAAACAAAAGGCCGCATACTACAGTT
>CAZFCR010000294.1:0-4901 GCA_964517305.1 uncultured Akkermansia sp. | reverse complement strand
TGATAAGAAAATAAAACAAAGTGTTTTAGTTTTCATGCAAGGTTGGGTGAGGCCTGGCTTCAAATGTATAAATGAAAACAGCAGAAACCACAGCAGAAAAATTGCGGCAGAAATAAATTCTTCCAAGCCCGATTTTAAACGGACCAGAAAAAGCAAAGCTTAGATGAAAATCGGAAAACCTTAGACGGCCTTAATGCGTTTGTTCGTTAAAAACACGGTTCAGGCGCTTGAGCAGCAACATCATGATCACAAATGCAAACATGAGCAATGCAAAATTGAGCCAGAAATAATTGGCTTTGTTTTCAAACTTATCCCAGTTTTTGGCCAGCACACCGCTGAGTTTGTTGCCGATCGACGTTGCCAGCTGCCAGCCGCCCATCATCAGGGCGGTGAGGTGAAGCGGTGCCAGTTTGGATACCATCGATAGTCCCATCGGACTCAGCAGCAACTCACCGACCGTAATAACGCCGTAGCTGGCCACGAGCCACCAGGCGCTGGCTTTATCGGCACCATTGCCGGTATGATAAACTGCCCATACCATCACCAGGGTCGACAGAGCACTGATCAGCAAGCCGTACGCGATTTTTGTAGCAGTAGTTGGTTCCTTTTTACGTTTTCGGGTCCATGCAAAAAAGCCAATGACCAGTGGCGTAAGGATCACTACAAAAAATGGATTCACAGATTGAAAGAGTTCGGTGTTGTAGAGAAACAGCGAGCCTCCAGGTTCAGGTTTTTTGGTTTCGTCAAGATTTTTAAAATAAGCAGGATATCCCGGAGCTTTTACAATCTCCCCGTTTTCATCCTTTATTTTTCTGAACTGCTCGTCGTATTGAACAGTGTTTGTTTCCTCCATTTTAACGGTCTCGCTGAATCCGAAATAGCTGGCGGGTTTCTGAAGCGCAGCCGGCACTTCCCGGTCAGAATAAAATTCGGCGTACGTAGTCAGCGCGGTGCCATTCTGTTTAAAAATAGCCCAGAACAGAATAACAATGATAAAAATGGTAAACATGGTGCCAAGTGGTTTTTTCTCCTCAGCGCTCGCGCGTTTATAAATAGAGCTGTAAAAATAAACTACCGGCACACAAAACATAAAAAAAGCATCGGTGCTGTCGCTTCCAAAAATATTCGAAGGAATGAACCATCCTATAAATGCAAAACCAAGACCCACCAGCAATACTTTTACAAACTGCATCAGAAAAGGTCTGTCTTCGGGTTTAGGTTCCTTGCGCACATCCACATGTTTGTAGTGTTTCATTCCCGCCCAAAAAGTGATAACGCCAAGAAACATCCCTATACCGGCGGTTATAAAAGCACCGTGCCAGCCAATTTTATTACGCATGATGGCAGCCACAAAATTACAGATGAGGGCGCCCACGTTAATGCCCATGTAAAAAATGTTGTAACCTGTGTCTTTGTTGGCCCTGTATCTCGGATCGTTGTAAAGGTTACCCAGTAAAGTGGCGATATTGGGTTTAAAAAAACCGTTACCAACCACCATCACTGCAAGGGAGGTAAAAAATGCCCATTTTTCGGGGATGGCGAGCATACAATAACCAATCCCCATCAGGATGCCGCCCAGCGTGATGCTGAAACGGTAACCCAGTTTCAGATCGGCCAGCAATCCACCCATAAAAGGTGTAAGATAGGCGAGGGCGATAAAAGTGCCGTAAATATCAGAAGCGGTAGCGTTCTCCCAGCCCATGCCACCATCTTTTCCTTCGGTGATCATGTAAAGGAAAAAAATCCCGATCATGAGGTAATAACCGAAACGTTCCCAGAATTCGGTAAACACTAAAAAAAACAATCCCCTGGGATACTTTGATTCCGCCATTGCCTGAAGAAAAAACTATAAAAAATTTATTTTGTCATGTATTTAAGATTGGCGCCGTACATGATGATGAACGCCATGTCGAACACCACCATCACACCGATTGCAAAGGCCATCATGGTTCCGAAAGAGCCCGACATGGCAGCGGTACCGCCAAAAAACATACCGAGGTAAGGCAAAATTTCTCCGCCGATGTACATAAAAAATCCACGGCGTTTGAGCTGCCACATCAGATAGGCGCCGAAAGCGCTTACCGCAATGGCCAGCAGATTTATGGCTGTAGCCAGAACCTGGTTGCTTCCCTCCTGCGCTGCTATGGCCACCTCCATCTGATCTGCCATTTCAGGACTGCTCTCACGGATCTTTTCAATCTGCTCGTACTGTTCTTCGGGAGTATCTTTAAATACCACGCCCCAGATGGTGGTAACAAACATAAGACCGCAGGCAATCCATGTCAGAATACACAAAACGGACAAAAATTGTGGTCGCGCAGTTTCCTGCATAAAATCGGAGTTAGACTGATCGTCGATGGTAGTTTCCATACAAATAAATTTATGTGATGGGTAAAAATGCAAAGAATAAATTTTAAAAACTAATGCCGCACAAAAATTCGTAAGACGACAACAATTCGGGTGATGAACGGCATAAAAAAACAGGAATCCAAAGGACCCCTGTTGATCAATAGTTTTTAAATCAAAAATTTAATGCTGCGAAGCGCCAACTGGTATCTTATCTGGTCCACTGGCAGCGCCTTCAGCCGGGGCCATGTACAGAAAATATGACGCCGCCACAATGGCCGCGATGGCTATGATGATCGAAGATATCTGCATGCCCCTGCTTTTTCCTGCGCGCGTGGCCTTGCGTAAGCTCACAATTGCAACAATCAGTCCGATCAAAGCAATAACAATGGCAAACATGCGCCACAATACAATAAAAGCGCAGAATAACCCAATCAGGCTCATTATAAAACCTGAAAGCGCCAGCCCTTTGCGCTCATTTGCCGGTGTAAATTCACGTGTGTTGTCCATCTTTAATTTTTTTACAAGCTATGCAAATTACCTGCCACTGAAAGGCGGGTATTTATCTGTAAGAAAAGAAAGATAAATATTAACGCGCATGCTCCATCGCAGCGTGCCCACCACAAAATCGTGAAGACCTTTTGGATACTCGCCGGTAAAAAGCACGGCCCACCAGGCGACAAACACAACAAAGGCTGTGGCAATAGCCCTGAAAAACAAACAAATGCCATGTGGAATAAGTACATAAATAAACTGGAAAAACAATCGAAGCAGAAGCAAACCACGGCTCAGGCTTGAGGGGTACGCCAGTTCCAAAATGATTTTTTCGTCGGCCACGCTCATGCCGAATGCAGGATATCCGTCAACAAGATGCAGGATCCGTGCCTGCAGGCGGGTACTCCATTTGAGAACCGACACCTGAAAATCGAAAAACGAACGTGGATACTGTCCCGTGAACAACACTGCCCACCAGGCCAGAAAACCAAGTAGTCCGGATGCGATCATGATAAAAAATAACAAAAACACGTGCGGGATCACCATGTAAATGTTACCAAGAAAAGTACGGAGTAACAATTCGCCGCGCGAATACCGTTGCTGATGAACGATATTAAAAGCGAAATCAGATGGGGTGCCTGTCTGTTCCATTTTGAATTGTTTAATTGGTTAATATATACTGAATGTATTACAAGCAATCCACAATATCAAGCAGGCAACGTGGCTAGTTTTAAACAGCAAACCGCGTCAGTAGCGCAGCCATCCCCTGAAGGATGCATCTGTGTTGAGTTGCGTACCGGCTTTAACTTTTAACACAGGGTTGAAAAAATAACCCCGTTTCTTTGCATCTGATATTAATTCAAGTTGCCGGATACGATCGCCTGAATTAATTAACAGCGTAACATTGCCTGCAGACCCAAAATACGACAGCCAATGATTGAGGTTGTTCTTCACGACCATGTTGTTCACCGAGAGGATGTCGTCACCCGCAAACAAACCGGCTTTCCAGGCCGGAGAATAAGGTGCCACAAGGCTGACTTTAACCTGGTTGCTGACCTCGCTGCTTTTAAAGCCAAACACATCTTCTGAATAAACAGACGACGGTTTTTTCTCCATCTCCCATCCAAGATAAACGAAAGCCTCTGAAAGTCCCTCTTCAAAATCATTCGTCCCGTATACATACTTCGTGAAAATTCCAGAACCATCAGCGCCGCTTACTTCGTTCACGAGTGAAATCACATCCTTTTCAGTGTAACCCAGGTTCTTTTTTCCAAAACGTTCGTATAACAAAACACACACCTCGCGCAGACTTTTCTGATTGTCTGTTGAACGAAGAATAAATACATCGAGCATCAGGGCCACAAGACTACCTTCATCGTAAATATTGGTTTTGCGATAGGGCGCACCCGGTACATAACCGTCGAGCCAGGTTTCCCAGCTGCTGGCAGCCACACTCAGGTTAAACCTGCCAAAATTGTGAAAGTGTTTTACAAGGCGTTCTTCCAGCGTTTTAAAATACTGCTGCAAATTAAAAACTCCGCTTCCTAACAGTAATTTATCGCCGTAATAAGTTGTAAATCCTTCGTAAACGTAACCGGTACGCGCGTAATTTTCTTTGCTGAAGTCGTATGGCAGCATTTCCGAGGGCCGTATCGTTTTTACATTCCAGGTGTGGAAGAGTTCGTGACAACTCACGCCGAGGATGTCTTCGTAAGTATCACCGCTGTTGATGGCGTAACCAGGACCAATGGCGATGACCGTGTTTTTTTTATGCTCCACCCCGTGATAAAAACGATAAGGTGTTACCTGGAAAATAAAATGATAAACATCGTAAGGAAAATCTCCCCAGAAATTAATCTGGTGTTTTGTAAAAGCATTGAAATCCTTTTTTATTTTTTCAAAATCAGGCCGGCATTCTCCGATGAAGTGCAGGTTAAAATCAATATCCTCCACCCTGTACACCTCAGTTTTCACCTGAGCCGTGGCCACAAAGGGCGAGTCGGCGAGCTCATCAAAATCTCCGGCCTCAAGGGTAGATCCATTGAGGGGAAGAGAGCAGA
>CAZFCR010000293.1:0-4902 GCA_964517305.1 uncultured Akkermansia sp. | reverse complement strand
TATACGCTCAATAATAGGAACCTGGTTGTTTTCGGCTTCCTGCAAAACGCGTTCGTTGAAAGAGAGCCAGCTGATCTCACGGTTGATGTATGGAAATTCTTTTTTCTTCATGCGCCTCTAATCCTGATTTTTGAAGTCTTTGGGAAATCTGTAAAAATTGAGTTTTCCTGTTTTATGCTGGATGTTTTTCCATTGTTTGTCAAAAACAAGCGATACAATGCCACAGGTGGGAATGTTATCGAAATAAGTGTCTTCACTGAGTTCATTACACAGGTTCGTAAAACCGGGATTGTGTCCGAACATCATGATGCGGTCGGCACTCCGGGCCTGCCCCTGGATGATGCTGAGCAGGTTCTCCGCCGAACTTTCGTAAATCCCCGGCTCTAAAATAATGTGATCGCGCTCTAACTGCATTTGCCGCGCAAAGATAAAAGCCGTGCTGAGGGCACGCGTCGCGCTGCTGGTAACAATGTGGTCAGGAGGCGCGTGATTGAGTGCAAACCATTCGCTTTGCAGGTAGGCATCCAGGTAACCCCGTTCATTTAAAGGCCGGTCAACGTCTTTTAAAAATTCGTGTCCCCAGTCGCTTTTGGCATGTCTTATTAAAATAACCTCTTTCATTGTTGTGGTGTTGCGCCGCCCTAAGTTCTTTACAAACCTTTAAAAAAACAATATTTATTGGAGGGATCTCAAAATAGCTGAAAAAACGATCTGTATTTTTCTCAGCCTGCAGCCATAATCGCCCTGCCCGGAGAAAAAAACGCAGAAAATCCGTCAAAATATATCTTTGAGAGGTCTTCCAAATAGTTTAAGTGATAAATTTACACAAAACCTGCTGTTCTGATGAGTAATAATTCAACAATAAAGTGCCCTAACTGTCAGCACGAATTTCCTATTGGCAACGCCCTTGCACAGGACATTGAGAATGAGATCCGTGCCAAATATCTGAAACGTTTTAACGACGATAAACAGAAGATGGAGGCCGAAAAGCTGCAACTGGCAAAGGAAGCGGAACAATTAAAAATACAGGCCGAGAATCAGGACCGTGTGGTGGCCGACCGGCTGAGACTGGCTAAAATACAACTGGAGGAGGAAGCGGTGAAAAAAGCCGGCATTGAACTCCAGGCCCAGATGGAACTGCTGAACAAAGAACTGAGCGAGAAGTCGCAGAAATTGAAAGAGAGCCAGCAGAAGGAGCTTGAATTGCTGCAGAAGGAAAAACACATCCGCGAACGGGAAGAAAATTTTCAGCTGGATCTTGAAAAAAAGTTGCTCGAACGGCAGAAGGAGATCGAAGAAAGGGCTAAAAAAATGGAAAGCGAGCGCAACGACCTCAGGATTAAGGAACTTGAAAAAAAACTGGCCGACCAGGTAGAAATGGCGGAAGTGATGCGCCGCAAGATGGAGCAGGGCAGCATGCAACTGCAGGGTGAAGTGATGGAGCTGGCGCTGGAAGAATTACTGCGGGTCACTTTTCCTTTTGATACCATTGATGAGGTGGCGAAAGGCACGCGGGGAGCCGACTGTGTGCAACTGGTGCGTAATAATCTCGCACAAGTCTGCGGCAAAATTATATACGAGAGCAAACGAACAAAGGCCTTTACCAACGAGTGGATTGAAAAACTGAAACAGGACATGCGTTCTCAGCAGGCCGACATTGCCGTGATTGTAACAGAAGTGCTGCCGCGTGACATGGAAAGTTTTGGGTTTAAGGACGGTGTTTGGATCTGTCGTTTTTCTGATGTAAAAGCCCTGGCTTTTTTACTTCGCGACAGCCTGATCAAAATTTATGGCGCTGTTGCCAGTCAGGAAAACAAAGGGGATAAAATGCAGTTGCTCTACGACTACCTCACGGGCGTTGAATTCAGGCAGAACATCGAGGCCGTGATGGAAGGTTTTTTATCACTGAAGGATGGCATTACCCGTGAAAAAATGCAGATGGAAAAGATCTGGAAGGAACGGGAAAAACAGTTGGACAAAGTGCTGCTGAACACCACCCAGTTTTACGGATCTATCAAAGGAATTGCCGGCAACGCGGTAGGTGATCTGAAGATGCTGGAATAAGCAGACATCATCAGGAAGGGCGGAACGGCCACTTATACATTTTATTGTTTTTTAAGAAATATCGTCCGCGGGTTTTATGATGAATATTCCGTAAATTTAAAGTTCCGATCAAAAGAACAACCATTGTACAGGCGCGCTTTTTTATACCTCTTTTTTCTTTCCGCGGCTTTCGCGAAATCTCAGTTCAACTATGGACACCAGATGGACTTCGGCAAAAACCGGATCCAGTACCAGGATTTTACATGGACTTATCTGGATTACGACCGTTACCGTGTGTACTCGTACCAGGGCGGGAACGAACTGGCCCGTTATGTATCGGTGAGTGTGGCAAGGCAATTGCCCGTGCTTGAGAAACGGCTCGATTACCAGGCGGAAGACAAGATCAATGTGCTGGTGTACAACAACCAGGGCGATTTTAAACAAAGCAATCTTGGCCTCAGCAGCGAAGAACAAACCAACATTGGCGGACTTACCCGCATCATTGGCGATAAAGTAAGTGTGTTCTTTAACGGGTCGCACGCGGAGCTGGATCAGCAGATTCGCGCTGCCCTTGCAGAGTTGCTCGTGAATAAGATCATGTATGGGGGCAACGCGCGTGAAATGGTGCGCAATTCAACACTCCTCAACGTTCCTGAATGGTATTCGCAGGGTCTGATCAAATATCTTTCTGAAGGCTGGTCATCCTATAACGACAACATGTTGTATGACGATCTGCGCAATAATAATTTTAATTCGTTTAACCGGCTCACCGGAAAACAGGCAGCACAGGCCGGACACGCGCTCTGGTATTTTATTGTTACCACCTACGGCGAAAGCATGATCCCCAATCTGCTTTACATGACACGTGTAACAAGAAGTCCGGAGAACGCTTTTATAACCACACTTGGTGTTACCTTGCCCAATCTGATTTATGATTTTACAGAAGCCTACCAGCGCCGGCTTTTTATGTACAAGGATTCTTTGCGCCGCTCTCCTATTAATGAAAACAGTATTCTTAAAAAGTACAGGCCGCACCGGCACTATTATCAGCCAAGGGTGAGTCCTGATGGGGATAAGGTGATTTATGCCCGCAACGAACTGAATCAGATCCGGGTTTATTTAAAGAACGTTGACGATAAACAAACAGGCAAACGGCTTTTAAAATTCGGGCCCAAGGTAGAACAGTTGGCGGATTATAATTATCCCTTGCTCAACTGGCATCCCAATGGCAACATCGTGGCCATGATCTACGAACGCAAAGACCAGCTGATCCTTCATACTTATGATCTCGAAAATAAGGAGCAGGTGAAACGCAATCTTCCCAATTTCGAAAAGATCAATAGTTTTTCCTACAGCAACGATGGTAAGAAAATTGTGCTTTCAGCGGTAAAAAAAGGCAAAGGACAGAGCGATATTTTTGTTTTTGGATTAAACACAAGTGCCATTGAACAGCTGACGAATGATGCCTGGGACGATCTGAACCCCGTGTTTGTAAAAAATTCGAAGCAGGTAGTGTTTGAAAGCAACCGCATAAACGATACCATTAAACCTGCGGATGACGCCCAGCCTTTTTTAAAAGCGGCGCGCAACATGGATCTTTTTATGGCCCCTTATCCTTTTAAAAGCCGTGTGCTGGTAAGGGTCAGCAGTACACCTGATGTTAACGAAACCCAGCCGCAGGCATATACCGCGGATTACATTACTTACCTGAGCGATAAAAACGGCATTCACAACCGGTACCTGGCAGAGTACGACAGTGCCATTGCGTATGTGGATACAACCGAACATTACAGTTATTTTTTTAAGTCGCGGCCGGTGAGCAATTACGACCGCAACATCCTCGAACAACAGATCAATGAAAAAGGTACGCATGTAGCTGAACGTATTTATGCCAATGGTAAAGACATGTTATTGGTTAGCCCTTTACCAAAACTGGATGCGCTCAACGTTAATGAACCCGTGAACACATGGTACCGCGGATTTATCGGTCCAGCTATCAGCGATCCTTCTACCTACAAAGATCTTTCGCAACCCAATAACCTGACGCCGCAGAAAACGAATGAACCGGCAAAAGGAATAGATTTCGATAATTACCGGTTTGAGAACGAAAAGGAAAAACCCGCGACCGGCTTCACCGGGAATCCAACCCCTTCGAAGGCTGATTCGGTCAGCAGAAGCGGCCCGGCACCTTTTCGTTTCCCGATCCAGAAAAATTATTACACCACTTTTTACACCGATTATGTAGTTACACAATTCGACAACTCTTTTCTGGCCAATAATTACCAGGTGTTTGCGGGAGGCGGCGCGCCTATTTATCTGAATCCCGGATTTAATTTTCTCACCAAGGTGGCCATCAGCGACCTGTTTGAAGACCAGCGCATTTTAGGCGGATTCAGGATCAATCCCAACCTCGACAATGAATTTATGCTGTCGTGGGAACAGCGCCGCAGGCTGTTTGATCACCAGGTGGTACTCGACCGGCAAACCTTCGCCAGCGTGCCAACTACTGATAACGGTGTAAATTATTCGGCCAAAGTAAATACACATACCTTTAAGTATTCGGTAAAATACCCGTTCAGCCCGGTGTCAGCGGTGCGGGCATCTCTTCTGTATCGTAACGACCGCAAAGTAGCGCTATCCCTGGGAGATGTGTCGTTGCCCAAAAATCCCGAGTATGAAAACCTGGCAGGTTTAAGGCTTGAATACATTTTCGACAACACACGCAAAGTAATGCTCAACATCTTTAACGGGATGCGGTTTAAAGTGTGGACAGAATACTGGCGCTTTAAATCTGAAAAACCCCGTGATCTTTTTACCTCTGGTTTCGACGCGCGGCATTACCAGAAAGTACACCGGCAA
>CAZFCR010000292.1:0-4922 GCA_964517305.1 uncultured Akkermansia sp. | reverse complement strand
GCGGCACTGCAAAATTATTTGCCAGATATGAACCGGTCACAACTTGTAACGACCGAAAAAAACGAGTTGATCCTGGATGCTTATAATGCCAATCCCAATAGCATGAAGGCCGCGATTGAAAACTTTGTGTATTATCCCGCCCAAAAAAAAATGCTCTTGCTTGGCGACATGTTTGAGTTGGGTGATTACAGCGCCGCAGAACACACTGCGATAGTGGATCTGCTGAAAGATAAAAAGATGGATGAAGCGCTGCTGATTGGGAAAGAGTTTACAAAAGCTGCGGGAGCTGAGTTCCGGACTTTCGGGACCACTAAAGAATGCAGTGATTACCTTCAACGGATGGCACCCACAGGGTATACGATTCTTATCAAGGGTTCGAGAGGAATGAAAATGGAAGTTTTGCAGGACGTATTATAAAAACATAAAAATGAATTTCAGGAAAAACAAACTTATTATTTTTATTGTCATTGCCATGATTCTGGGTCTGGTGATCGGGTATCTGGTTAATAAATCAATCACCGACGATCGTTTTCAATACAGCGGCAGGGAAGCGCTGTCAGGGCCGGTGAAAGAGGCGATAAAAAATTACGAGATCCAGCAACTCAAAGAAACCAAAAAAGAGGTGGCTTCATCTTTTTCAATACTCAGCGATATTTTTCTGCATCTCATTAAAATGATCATTGCACCCCTTGTACTGGCGGTACTTGTAACAGGTGTTGCAAAAGTGGGCGATTTTAAAAGTGTGGGGCGTATCGGGTTAAAAACGCTTATTTATTTTACCAGTGCAACGCTTATCGCGCTCGCGCTCGGTCTTGTAATTGTAAATGTATTTGAACCAGGCAAGGTGATGAACCTTGATCCTCCCGACGCTGCGCAGACAGCGGTGATACAGGGAAGTGGCCAGACCTCCAAAAATTTCATCGACCATGTGATTCCTGAAAGTATTGTGCGCGCTATGGCGGCCAACGATATTTTGCCAATTGTTGTATTTGCCCTTTTCTTTGGTGTTGCAGCTGCCGCGATTGGTGCGGAAGGCAGGATGATGATCAATCTGATGGAAAGCCTCGGCCATGTGATGTTTAAAGTGACCAATTTTGTGATGAATTTTGCCCCAATCGGCGTTTTTGGTGCCATCACGGCTGTGGTTATTCAGCAGGGACTGGATGTGCTGAGTGGTTATCTGTATCTGATAGTGTGTTTTTTCGGCGGTCTGCTGTTTTTTGTATTTGTGGTATTGATGCTGATCTGTGCCGCTTTCAGAATCAGCTTCGTGAAATTACTGAGAGACATCAGAGAACCTGTTTTGCTCGCCTTCAGCACTGCGAGCAGCGAAAGCGCGATGCCGAAAACAATTGAGGCCCTTGAGAAACACGGCATCAGCAACAGGATAGTGAGTTTTGTTCTTCCTTTGGGATACTCCTTTAACCTCGATGGCAGCATCATGTACATGACCTTCGCTACGGTTTTTATTGCTCAGAGTTATGGCATTGACATCAGCATGGGCGACCAGATAAAGATGATGCTTATTCTGCTCATCACAAGCAAAGGCATGGCAGGAGTTCCCCGTGCTTCGCTGGTGGTGATAGCAGGAATGTTAAGTATGTTTAAAATACCCGGCGAAGGTTTGCTGCTCTTATTAGCCGTAGATCAGTTGCTCGACATGGGCCGCAGTGCTACCAATGTAATCGGTAACGCTGTGGCAAGCGCTGTGGTGGCCCGACTCGAAGGTGAAAAGTTCTGACAGAAGGGCCGTGCCCGGAGGTTTTTTTTACACCTAAATAAATAGTAAATTTGCGCCTTAAATTTTAGCAGTAGTGGACAAAAATTCGTTAATAGGACTTGGATTAATTGCATCTATCCTCGGGATATGGTTGTATTTCAGCGGACCCAGCAAAGAACAGATTGCAAGAACCAAACAGGTAAGAGATTCTATCGCGCTTGTTGAAAAAACCGCGCAGATTGCCGAAGCCGCGCGCATTGCCGCAGCCCAGCCTGCAGGTGATACAATTCGCCAGGTGCCTGTGGTTTCAGATTCGGTCAAAACTGCCGCGGTTAACGAACAATACAGGGATTTTGCTCCTGCTGTTAATGGTTCTGATGAAAGTTTTGTAATTGAAAACGATAAAGTAAAAGCTACCATTTCCAGCAAAGGCGGCCTGATAGAAAAGGTGGAACTGAAAGGGTATCACCGTTCAGGTAGCAATGATAACCTGGTGCTGTTTGACAAAGACTCTACGCGTTTTGCTCTGGCACTGAATGTTTACGACCGTTCGCGCATTTTTTACACCGATGAATTTTATTTTAAGGCTGCCAGTAAAACTTCCAACGGCATTGTGATGCGTTTACAAACTTCCCAACCGGGCAGTTACATCGAATACGCCTACACATTAAAACCGGGCGATTACATTGTGGATGCCAACATCAGTTTTGTGGGCATGCAGAACATCATTTCCCAGACAGAGGACCAGCTTCAGCTTTCCTGGAGCATGTTGTACCCGGGTCAGGAGAAGTACATTGAAAAAGAAAAAGAAGCGGCCACCATTTATTTTAAGCAGATCACCAACAGCCCTGATTATGTTAGTCCGACCGAAGAAACCCAGAAAGACATCAATGAAGACGACATCAAATGGGTGAGTTTTAAGCAGCAGTTTTTTAACTCCAGTATCATCGCAAAGGATGCATTCAGTAAAGCCGGGAGTTTTATCAAATTGTCGCAGCGACCAGAATCAACTACCACTGTAAAAGCCGCAGCCACTGAGCTGGGTGTTCCGTATTCACATCAGCCCGCTGAGTCATTTGCGTTTCAGTTTTATTTTGGACCCAACCATTTTAATACCCTTAAACAATACGGCAACGAACTGGAAGAGATCATTCCGACAGGTTGGAGTGTGTTCAGTTACATCAACAAATGGCTGGTGATCCCGCTTTTTAATTCTCTTGGCAGTCTTAACATGGGGATTGTGATCCTGATCCTGACCCTGATCGTAAAGATTGTGCTATTGCCGATTGCTTACAAAACTTATATGAGTGGCGCGCGTATGCGTGTGCTGAAGCCTGAAACGGATGCGCTCAATGCCAAGTTCGAGAAGAACGCCGATCCGATGAAAAAACAACAGGAACAGATGGCGCTGTACCGCAAGGCCGGGGTGAATCCTCTGTCCGGCTGCCTGCCTTTGTTATTGCAGTTTCCGATCCTCATCGCCCTCTTTACTTTTGTACCTGCGGCCATCGAATTACGTCAGGCCGGTTTTTTATGGACCGATGATCTCAGTACTTACGATAGTGTGTGGACCTTCGGGCATGTTCCTTTTATCAGCTGGGCGTATGGCGACCACGTGAGTTTGTTTGCCGCTTTGATGTTTGTGAGTACCATCGTATACACATACATGAACAGCAGCATGATGCCACAGCAGAACAATGCACAGATGCCGGGCATGAAATTCATGATGTATTTTATGCCGGTGATCTTCCTGGCCGTAATGAACAAATACGCTGCCGGATTAAGCTGGTATTATTTCCTTGCCAACATGTTCACTTTCCTTCAGAATTTTATTATCAAAAAAATAGTGAGCGATCAAAAGATCCGCGCGCAACTGGAAGCCAACATGAAAAAACCTCTTAAGGTGTCCAACTTCCAGAGAAGGCTCGAAGAAATGGCAAAACAACGCCAGCAACCGGCAAGAAAGAAGTAAAATTCATGAAGTTTGTTAAAATTTTGCGGGGCTGAGGGGAATTGTTTTATTTTGTTTCGTTAAATGCTTAAGAACAGGTATATAAAAATCGCGGTGTCGTCCTTCCTGGTGCTCATGGCACTGTGGGTGGCAACACCTAAAGTTTATATCCACGATCTGCTTAAACACGATCACAGCGGTTTTTCAGTTGGCAGCGAAACAACAGTTAAAGCTGAATCAACAGACGATTGTGATTTCGAAAAGTACGACAAGCCACTTTATTTTAATATTTTTAAATTCATCAGCAGTTTTATTCCGCTGAGGCCTCAGAGTGCCGCCGGCATTTCTGAAAAACTGCTGAATCTGAAGAATGTTTCTATCGCCCTCTCTTTGTTACGAGGGCCTCCCGTAGCTGACTGATCTCCGGTTAGTTTTTCTTTTATCAATTTTTTTTAAGTAACGGTTTTTATGTTTGCTAAAACGCGAATCATAATTTATACCGTGCTGTTGATTTCAGTGGAAATGTTTGCGCAGGATTGCGGACTTTCTATTCGTGGCACTGTACGGGATGAAGATAATAATGAGCAGCTCAGCTTTGCTGTGGTGAAATTACTGTGGCCGGCGCTTTCCTTTCAAACCAATGAAAAAGGTGAGTTTGTGATCAACGGTCTGTGCGCGGGCGAGTACCAGTTGCTGGTTCAGCACATTGGCTGCCGCGACACTGTTTTTACCATTGCGCTTAGCCGTTCGAAAAAAGTGATACTGAAACTGCCCCACAGTTTAAATGCCTTGCAGGATATTGAAATACTGGCGGAACACGCTGAGGTGCGTTCCACTCAGGTAACTGAATCGCTGGAAGGAAAGGAACTCGATAAATCCCGTGGCCAGAACCTGGCGGAACAATTAAAACAATTGAGTGGCGTATCAGTTTTAAATACCGGGCCTACCGTATCAAAACCCATGGTAAACGGCATGCAGGGTTACCGCCTGCTGTTGCTCAACAATGGCATCAGGCACGAGGGTCAGCAGTGGGGCAGTGAACACGCACCAGAGATCGATCCTTTTATCGGGCAAAAACTTACAGTGATCCGCGGAGCTTCGGCTGTTCGGTATGGCAGCGACGCCATTGGAGGCGTGGTGCAGATCTTCACGCGCCGCGGCAAACCAGGGCTGCAGGCCGAAGCACAGGTGGGCGCAGGGAGCCGGGGGCTGGCTCAGGCGCAGGCCAGTGTCGGTGGTGGCAATGAGCGC
>CAZFCR010000291.1:0-4935 GCA_964517305.1 uncultured Akkermansia sp. | reverse complement strand
AAGACCTTTACCAGCAGAACAAACTGGTAAAAGACGAGTTGGTAATTGGCGGTAAAAAAGTAAAACTAAAAAACCTCACTTGTCCCCTGCTGAATATTTACGCTACCGACGATCACCTGGTGCCGCCCGCCGCCACCAAACCGCTGAACGACCTTGTTGGCAGCAAAGACAAGGAATTGTACAGCTTTAAAGGCGGACACATTGGTGTATTTGTGGGCAGCAGATCACAAAAGGAACTGGCACCCGCCGTGACTTCCTGGTTAAAAAAACGCGACGCTTAACATGGATTCCGCGAGTCTGAGTGAAGTACGCAAAGAACTTCAGCTATTGGCGCCGGCGCGTCTGGCCGAACTCTGTGTGTCTCTGGCGCGGTACAAAAAGGATAACAAAGAATTTTTATCGTTCCTGCTGTTTGATGCACACGATAAATTGCAGTATGTGCAAAAGATCAAAGAAGAGATCGATCTGCAGTTTGCCGAACTCGGACCCGCGTCTAATCTGTATTATGCAAAAAAGAGTTTGCGCAAGATCCTTCGCGGCATTAACAAATACGCCAAATACCTGGGAGATAAGGCACATGCCGCCAGTCTCCACATTTATTTTCTGGGCAAGTTAAAAACTTCGGGTATCCAGTATAAAAAAAGTCAGCTGCTGGTTAATCTTTACGATCAGCAGATCAAAAAGATCAATACGCTGGTAACTGCGCTTCACGAAGATCTGCGTGCTGATTACATCAACGAAATGGAGGAGATGAACCTATGAGCGTTCAGGGTCCCGATCCGCGTTTGTTACTGGAATTGGTTACCACCACCATCCCTTTTGGAAAATACAAGGGCACGCTCTATTACCGTTTGCCGGTGTCGTACCTTGAGTGGTTTAACCGTGAAGGATTTCCTCCTGGTAAAACGGGGATGCTATTGTCGACGCTTTATGAGATCAAACTCAACGGACTCGAATTTTTACTGAAACAGATCCTCGAAATGGAACAGAAAAGAGGGCGTGGCTTTTCAGGATAAAAATCCCGGCAAAAACGAATGAATGTGATCATTGAACGTATCGGGTTGTTCAAGGTTTGACAGGTGGCCCGCTTTATCGATGGTTTGCATGGTAGAGTTGCTGAGTGTATTGTTCAGTAACTCCGATTGCGAAAGAGGCGTGACGTTGTCTTCTTTTCCGCACAGTATCAACGCGGGAATATTCACGTGTTTGAGAGAGGTGCAGGTTTCACGCCGCTCTGCAAGCGCCTTTAAAGTACCGGTGATGGTGTCGGGTGAAGTTTTAAGGATAAGGTGTTTTACCTCATCCACAAGTTCCTTTTTATTTTCAAGCGTTTCCCTGCAGAAAACATTTTGTACAAAACCCTCTGCAAAATTTTCCAGGCCTTCTTTGTTGATCTGGTCAATGGTCTTGTAACGTTTTTTTTTGTTTTCTTCAGAATCCGCAATGCATTGGGTGTCGCTGAGGATGATGGCTTCAAATCTTTCCGGAAATCTCCCCACTGCGTTCATCACAATGTAGCCACCCATAGAGAGGCCGCACACAATCGCTTTTTTAATATTCAGTGCATCCATGAACTGAATGAGGTCGCTCGCAAAAAGATCAATGCTGAGTTTTTCTTCTCCCTTCCCTGATCCTCCAAAACCACGGATGTCGTAGGCAATAACGCGGTAGTTTTTTTTGAGCGATTCAATCTGCGGTTGCCAGGTGCTTTTGTCGAAGGGAAATCCGTGAATAAAAATGACAGGAATTTCTCCTTTGCCGGCTTCTTCATAACTGATGTTGATGCCGTGGAGTTGAACCATTTTTGCTTTCTGCATTGTTTCCATAGTACGGAGCGGTTTTAGTTCATGGATAGTTAATATACACCATCAAATCTGGTGCCGGAAAGGCGTTTCGACGAATCGTCGCATCTTAACTCCCAACCTGATTTCTGCAATTACGTTATATCCTTCTACTGATTGTGTGTATTTATATCCTCACACCACCTGCCTTGCGTTCGTCGCACTGGTATGGGTTTTGCAATATTTTTTTTAAAACATCATGAGATATTCTGTATTTAAAAATTCATTGGTTATATTGTTTCTGTCAGCACTGCATCTGAACGCCCAGACAGAGGCGAAGAAGGATCCTTCCACTTCGAAAGAGGCAAAAAAGAAATTAGTGGTTGGTTTTAAAGGAGGCATTAACCGGTCGAACGTTTTTGATGAAAGCGGCGGAAGTTTTGTCGCGGATCCCAAACCTGGTTATGTGGGAGGTGTTTATATGGCCGTGCCTTTTGGCGGATTGCTGGGTTTTCAGCCTGAAGTACTGGTTTCACAAAAGGGTTTTCAGGGGTCGGGTGTTATTGCCGGAGAAAATTATCTGCTCTCGCGCACCACCACCCATCTTGACGTGCCGCTGCAGTTGCTCGTAAAACCTTTCTCTTTTTTCTCGTTTGTTGCCGGGGTGCAGTATTCGTATCTTTTAAAACAAACCGACCGTTTTACTTTTGGTACTAATTCTCAGGAACAAAGCCGTGAGTTTGAGAACGACAACATCCGCAAAAATATTTTTGGTTCAGTGATAGGTTTTGATATCAATCTCGGGCACATTGTGCTCTCTGGCCGTTCAGGCTGGGATGTTACTTCCAATCATGGTGACGGTTCATCGTCAACGCCGCGTTATAAAAACAGGTGGTTACAGGGAACCATTGGTTACCGTATTTACTGATCCGTTTAATCCATCATTCGGGCCTTACACCGTGTGAAGAAGACCGGTGGGCGAAATCATCCGTTTTTTTCTGCTGCCGGGTTTAATATTGGAAAAAGATTAAGTCATGAAAAAGATTTTTTGTTTTCTGATCCTGCTTTTGCCAGCCGCCCTGCAAGCCCAGGTGAAGGATACGGCCTCTGTTCAGGATTCTGTGGCGAACGGCTGGTTTATGCCCCGGTATTATGAGATTCGTGATACCTATCCGCAATTGAGCGATGTTCATGGCAACTATGCGGCGGCTTTCTGCAGCCTTCCTGATTTTATGAAAAAGTATCATGAGATCAAAGCGGTGTATCCGAAACTTGAACCGGTGTTTGGAGATTATGCTGCTTCTGATTACAACCTTAAGCAGTTCATCAAACGTTATTACCGGATGAAAACACCCTACAAAGCCGAAATAAAATACTACGGCGATTTTGCCGGCTGCAAAAAATCAATGGCGCAGTTCAGTAAAAAATACAATGAGATCAAGGCCGCTTCTCCGCAACTGGAAGAAGTGTGGGGACAATACGCCACGAGCAACCATTCTTTATCGGAGTTCACCAAACGATATTTTGAAGCGAAAGAAACCCCGGGAACAGGTTTGACCCATGGTTTCGGCGAATACGCGGCAAGCGATAAAAAACTAGTGAAGTGATCTTCTGACGGGGTAGCTTCAGAAGGCAAATCTAACATGTTTATGTGATTTTTTAGTGGGTTGCCTTCCTTAATTTTATGTCAGCATTTACAAGGTATTTTGGTTTATATTTAATACCGTTTTGCTGATATTTTGAAACAGACAAATTTAAGGTATTCATTTTTGCTGCTGGGATGCATCGTGGCTTTGCATTGTTTTTCGCAGTATGGTCGCTCGCATTTCAGGCACCCGCAGTTTGCGCGGCTGGATAAAAGTAAAGGCATGGGTTCCAATGCACCCGTTGACATTACCATCGATAAGGATTACAAGTACTGGATTGCTTCTTACAATGGCCTAATAGAATACGAGGGCTCGCGTTTCAATACCTATCACATTCCTTCTGTCATGGGTTCGCAGCTGGGTTCGGATGTGATGTACGACATCGGTTTCCGCAATGACAGCCTCCTCTGGATCACTCACGTGTATGGGATTGCCACCTTCAATATTTATTCAAAACAATACACGCCTCTCGAGATCAGGGCGAAGGATGTGAATATTAAAACACCTTACGTTTTCAGAAGTCTTTTCACTGATAAAAAAGGCAATACCTTCTTTTTCTCAAGACAAACGGGAGCGCTGAAATATGACCCGGAAAGTAATTCGGTACAGGAGTATTTGCCCCTGCAGCTGGATGGTCCGGACATGATCTACAACATCGTGGAGATGAAGGACGGCTTTTATTTATTGCTGACCCGCGAGGGGCTTTTGCTCTTTGATCCTGTCAGGCAACAACTCGTGGACCGGCAACTCGGTCCGGAACAGTACAAATGGCTGAACCTGCCACAACTGAAGGGATTTACAAATGCATATGAGGAAATTGACGGTGTTCATTTTGTGAGTGTTCTTAACGAGTACGGTGAAGGCCGTATCATTAAATATGATCCGCGCACGGGAACAACAAAAGAACTGAGCAAGGGCGTAGGACGATTGTTTTTCAAAGATTCATTTAACCACCTCTGGCTGTTTGGTTTTGGTAACCAGGCGGATGTTTATGATCCGGGAAGCGATTCGGTTTACCACGTTCCCGACAAACGCTACAACGGCGGTGAGATTGATTTTTCGGTGTGTTACAGTGTATTCGAAGATCACGAACAAAACATCTGGCTCTGCACCAACAATGGTTTGTTAACCTACAACCTTTATCAGAACGGGTATCTCGATTTAAGTGAAAAAATTCCGGGCAATACGTTTGCAAGTGTGGTTCAGATTGCGCCCGATCGTTTGTGGTGCGGCACACCCGATAAAGGGATTTATGAGTACCGGCCATCTTCGGGCAGGTTCATTCATTACCCCCTTGCTGATCTTTCGCGGCAGCCGGCTTTCAGAGAAGTTGGCATGATCTTTAAACAGCCTGGTAAAAACCTTGTCTGGATAGCCCATCCCACGGGAAAAATCACACGCTACGATCTTAAATCAGGAAAGTTTGAATTCATTTCTGATACGGTGATGGCGGGCGATGATCTTACGCTGGCCGGTGATGCTTCTGCGCTGTATGCCAGCGGCGGCAG
>CAZFCR010000290.1:0-4957 GCA_964517305.1 uncultured Akkermansia sp. | reverse complement strand
GGTGAACCTGGGCAACTCCGCTACCATTGCTGAAAATGTAAATATTGAAGGAATACCGGCCGGTATTTACGTGGTGAGAACCCATCTTGGCAACAAAACTTCTGTCAGAAAACTGATCGTAGAATAAAAAAACGTCTGATGAAACAGCCCGCGGCCAAAAAACCGCGGGTTTTTTATTTGTAATAAGCAACGTATCTTTGCGTTCTAAAACCAAACGCGTGAAGAATAAAAAATGGCTTTTACTGCTCATCATCGCATTTCCATCCCTGTTCTGGTTAATCCTTGAAACAAGCACCATCTACTCCAATAAACTTCCTTATTACGGACCCAAGGTGCCGCGCGAAAACCAGGACACTTTGTTTTATACTCTTAACGATACTTTGAGGGACCTGAATGGCAATCCTTCGGTGATTGACAAAAAACAGTTTCCTGTGTATGCTATTACTTTCCTTAAAGAAGCGTACCGCGTTGACGCTTACAGGCTCACCGGTTTATGGGAGTACCTGAATTATAAAAAGTCAAAGGTAGAACACATTCCCTTTTTAGTAGTATCTGCCGCTGACAAAGGTGTTTCGGCAACGCGCGAGGAACTTGAAAAATTAGCGGTCCACAAAAATGTACATTTTTACCACTGGCCCGCGGAGAGCTATGAGCAACTGATAAAAAAAGTTTTTAAAGAAAAACCTTACTACATCGACTACAGTTTTTTTGTACTTGTAGATGCCAACCGCAACATCAGAGGTTATTACGATGGCCGT
Source organism: uncultured Akkermansia sp. (assembly GCA_964517305.1). GTDB lineage: Bacteria > Bacteroidota > Bacteroidia > B-17B0 > Aurantibacillaceae > Aurantibacillus. Next base: position 4,199 of record CAZFCR010000290.1, on the reverse strand, counting down.
TATGTATCTGAAATTAAAAGGCTGATCGGCGAATATCAACATCTCCGTTTAAAAGAGGAAAAACGAAAAATAATCAAAGACAATGAAATTAAATCTGAAAACTAAACTTCTGCTGCTGGCCCCCGTGGTGCTGCTCAGCTGCAAGACACCACAATCGCAATTTCTCCTTCCAGTGCTGGGACCTAAATCAGCTCAGGGTGAAGACACGGTTTATCACAGGATCGCAGACTTCAGCCTGACGAACCAGGAAAATGAAAATGTGAGTGAAAGAACCGTAAAAAACAAAATCTACGTAGCTAATTTTTTCTTTGCTACCTGCCAGAGCATCTGTCCCGAAATGAGTACCAATCTTGTGGATGTACAACGTGAATTTGCAGAAGACGATTCGGTTCTGATTCTTTCGCACTCTGTCAATCCACTACACGATTCAGTTGAAGTATTAAAAGGTTACGCTGCGTCGTATGGCGCAAAACCCGGGAAGTGGCACCTGCTTACAGGCGATAAAAAACAAATCTACGAACTGGCAAAATCAAGTTATCTGGTTAACGCGCTCGAAGATGACGGGACGCCTGAAGGTTTTCTGCACAGCGAACTTTTTCTTCTCGTTGACGACAAAGGCCGGATGCGCGGTACTTATGACGGAACGGATAAGTCGCAGGTTAAAAAACTCATCGCTGACATTCACACATTAAAAAAAGAAAACAGGACAATGGAATAAAAAAATCCCGGATAAAACATCCGGGATTTTTCTTATTTTTTTGGTTGTTGTGTCTCCTTTTCGATCTGCTCCAGATTTTTCAGCATTTCGGGAACCTGTTCAGCCGCTAGACGTTTGGCTTTGATCTTTTTATCCTTATCAAGAATATAAATTACAGGGGTAGAATAAATGTCAAAACGTTCCTTCAGGTTATTGAGGTGAATCGGATCAAACACGTGAATAAAATCTGTGAGTTTTTTCTCGATAATAAATTTGCGCCAGGTTTCATACAATTCATCTTTTGTCTGAACGGCAAACACTTTAAAATCCACCTTGCCCTTTAGTGCTTTGAGGTCTTCGTGCAGTTTGGGCACTTCTGTCTGACAGTGACCACAATCAGCAGCCCAAAAAACCAGGATGGTATATTTCGCATTTACCTGATACAAGGTTTTGAACATCGGGGTTAACTTCTCAATGTTTTTATAATAGAGATCGGTGATGCTTTTGCTGGATGACGCTGTGTCAAAGCCCATTTTCCTGACCTGTTTACCATAAAGGGTGTCAATCATGTATAACTCCTGTACTTTCGAATCCAAAAGAAGATTACGCATGATGTCAACGCGTTCCTTGATCTTGACAACAGTCTCATCAGTATATACCTCTTTTGCTTTTCCGCTGATGATGTATTTATCCGCAACGTGCACAAACACTTTATCAAATCCCATGATTTTACTTTGCTCGTACTTGTATGTGAAATACCCGATGAGCAAATTGTAAACAAGATTACCTTCGTTGCACTTACCAAGAACTTTGTCTATTTCCTTGATAACCGTATCGGGGTGCATCAGTATCACACTTTCAAAATACCTTTTGATCCTGTCGTCAAAAAACGGGGTTCTGATGATGCGTTCGTCCTTAAAATCAACGCCGTCAAAATAATGGCTCTTGTAATAATAATACTGGTAAAGGCTGTCGGGACGACCATTGCTGGCCTTTGGCACTTCGGGCGCTTCTTTTTCTGATTTAAGATTCAGTACATCGTAAACAAAAGTTCCTTTGGCTTTCTCCATAAAATCCGCATCGAATTTTTTGACCTCAGCATTCAGTTCGTTGATCTTGGTTTGCATGAACTTTGTACTGTCCGCTTTGCTCATCCCGGCAGTTTGCTCGCGTACTTTATTGAAATCCTTGTTTTTGTTTGTGATATAACGGATGTAAGAAAAAAACAATTCGTTCTCCTTGCTTCCCTCGGCCTTTAAACCGCTCACCAGGTCAGACGCATCGGCAGAGATGCTGAACTTCTGACTTTCGTTGATGAAAAAATCAAAATAGATGGACTTTGCTTCACTTACCAGCGTGTAAACACCTTTGTCAAGATCCTTGTTTCCCTTAAACCGGATTTGCCCGTTTTTTACATTTTTACAGGTGTCTGAAATATACTGCTGATCGAAGGTGTACTTAACAAGATACACCATGGTGTCTTTGCTGCCTTTAAGGTTGATCTTAATGTCGTAGTCCTGGGCACGTGACGTTGACGAGAATACGCTGAGCGCGGCAATTAAAAGAATAATTTGTTTCATTGTGTGATTGGATTTTATTTCCCCTGTTTATTTGTTTAGTTTCTCCTGCATCTTTTCGAGGTTGATGATGAGCTCAACAACCTGATCGTGGTTCAGTTTTTTTGCGATGATCTTTTTGTCTTTATCCAGCAGGTAAATGACAGGTGTTGCCACAATGTCAAAACGTTCTTTGAGGGTAAGCGCGTTCAGATGCACAGGATCAAAAACATGAATAAAATCCGTCAGTTTATTTTCCACAATGAATTTTTTCCATGTTTCGTAAAGTTCCTCTTTTGTCTGCACCGCAAAAACCTTGTAATCGGTTTTGCCTTTGAGTTGTTCCAGCTCTTCGCTCAGTTTCGGAATTTCCTTCTGGCAGTGGCCACAATCGGCCGCCCAGAATACCAGAATGGTGTATTTGGCATCAACGTTATAAAGCGTTTTAAACATCGGAGCCAGTTTGTTTGCATTTTTATTGTAGAGATAAGTAACGCTTTCACTTGTATGTGCCGTGTCGAAACCCATCTTTAAGACCTCGCGGCCGTAAGTGGTGTCGATCATGTAAAGATCTGAGACCTTTACTCCTGGAAGGAGATTACGAAGGATGTCGATCCGCTCTTTTATTTTTACGATGGTCTCTGCAGTATAATAACCATCCGTCTTTCCGCTCACAATGTATTTGTCGGCAAGATGGATAAACACCTTTTCAAAAGTGTTACAATTGCCGTACTGATCAAAACTCATGGTTTTATTCTGCTCGGCCTGGTATGTAAAGTGTCCTACAAGTGTATTAAATACCTGCGTTCCCGGCGCGCATTGCCCGAGTATCATGTCCAGTTCCTTGATCATGGAGTCAGGATGCTGGGCCACCATCTGGGTAAAATATCGTTTTACCTTATCGGCAAAAAATGGCGTATGAAGAATGCGTTCGTCTTTAAAATCAACGCCGTCAAAAAAATGTGACTTGTAATAATAGTACTGGTAAACGCTGTCGGGTCTGCCGTTGCTGGCCTTGGGCACTTCTGGCGCCTGTTTCTCAGCCTTCAGATTCATCAGCGTGTACACAAAGTTCCCTTTGTTGCGCGCCATAAAATCACTGTCGAATTTGGTAGTCTGAGCGGTAAGTTCTTTTTGTTTTTCCGTAACCAGCCTGGTGCTGTCTTCTTTTGATTTGCCCTTTGCTTTTTCGTAATAACCGGCCAGTTCCTTGTTTTTTGCCGTCATGTATTTTACATAAGAGAAAAATTCCTCGTTGAGCTTGTCGTCAGATTTGGTAGTGTTTACCACATCTGCATAATCCACATTGATGCTGAACTTCTGATTGGCATCTACAACAAACTGAAAATAAAAATTACTGCGTGCCTGGTTGGCCAGAAAATAAACACCTTTGTCGAGCGGCTGATCGCCTTCAAAACGGATCTTTCCGTTCCGGACTTTTACCGCGCTGTCCACTATCGGAAGCTGATCCCAGAAATAACGGGCAAGATAAACAGTACTGTCGGGACAACCTTTAAAATTAATTTTAATATCATATCCTGCCTGCGCCCTGGAAGCCGTAGATACAGCGAAAAACAAGACAATAAATAAAACCTTTTTCATGTGTGGAGTGGGTTGTTTAGAAAATCAAAATTAGCAATAGATTCATTCTGGTGTCAAATCGCGTACCAAATTTTTAAGGTTGCCCCGATAATTTTTGTTAAAAACTTTTTCAAGACTATCCTGCATGCTGTCGTACTGCCGGAGGTCGACGAAACTGGCGTTGCCAGCGGAAAGCAGCTCCTTTTTCCGTGAAAAAATCTTTCGTTTATTTTTTACCGGCAACAGGTCCATACTGTCGTTTATGGCGATGAAAGCGTTTCGTTTATGAGTGAAGGCCTCCTTTCCCTGAGGCAGACTATCATACATCTTTTCGAGCCTCCTCTTTTGTCTGAGCAAAAAATTAC
>CAZFCR010000289.1:0-5011 GCA_964517305.1 uncultured Akkermansia sp. | reverse complement strand
TGCAATACAAAATGGAAGAAGCGCAGAAACTGCATTACGGACTTATTGATATTACCGATCAGTTGTTCGCCGATGGCAATCCGGGCGGCATCAAACACGCGCTGAACCAGCTGAAGATCTGCGGTTCTGCGGTGCGTTTACCTCTTTGTGAACCGAACGACAAGGTTAAAGATACACTGAGCCATCTCATTAAAAAATATCATTCCAAATGAGCAAACTGAAAATTTTAGATAACCTTCAGATCCAGCAGAAATTAAACAGGCTGGCATTTGAAGTATATGAAAACAATTTTTCAGAAAAAGAATTACTGGTGGTTGGCATTGAAGGCAACGGCTACAAAGTGGCCATGCAACTGTGCAAAAAACTGGAGAGCATCTCCCCCATCCGCATAAGACTGGGCAAGATCACCTTAAACAAAGAAAAACCCTGGGAAGGCGAACCCAAAGTGGATTTTAATGAAAAAGATTTCGTTAACAAAACCGTTATCCTGGTGGATGATGTTCTGAACAGCGGAAAAACACTGATGTACGCGGTGAGACTTTTTCTGGATAAACCCGTAAAAAAAATCAATACCGTAATCCTTGTCGACCGCAGCCACACCCGGTTCCCGGTAAAAGCCGATTATGTTGGTCTTACCCTGAGCACTACTTTACAGGAGCACATAGAAGCTGATTTTTCAAAAGCTAAAAAGGAGGCAGTATACCTCATCTGACGATTTGACGAAAGACACAAAAATATCCAAACAGAAACTGATACAGGACCTCAAGCTGAATGCCTTGCTTGAAGTCACCAAAGCCATCAACAATAATTTTTCTACTTCCCAGCTGCTTGATCTTTACCAGGACATTCTTGAAAACAGGCTTGGCGTGGGGAAACTTGTGCTTTTTCACCACGACCACGAATGGACCTGCATCTTAAAATACGGTATCGACAAGGATTTTAACCACATTACTTTCGAGGATGAATTACTTACCATCCACGAAATTGAGACCATTACCTTCAGCAAAGGCCAGCTGAGCAAGAGTTTTGAAATTGTGATCCCTGTTTTCCACAAAAAAACACCGCTTGCCTTTGTGTTGCTTGGTGATGTAAACCAGGAAAAACTTGAACTGAGCGCGGCCATCAAACACCTGCCCTACGTTCAAACACTCACCAACATCATAGTGGTGGCCATTGAAAACAAAAAACTTTACAAAGAGCACATCCAGCGCGCGCAGCTGAACAAAGAGCTTGAACTGGCGCAGAGCATGCAACAAATGCTTTTCCCGCAGGAACTGCCCAACAACGAAGCATTGCATGTGGCCGCAAAATACCTGCCGCATCAGTCAGTGGGCGGTGATTATTACGATTTTATCAAACTCAATAACCACGAATTCATATTTTGTATGGCCGATGTGAGCGGCAAGGGAATCGCGGCGGCGCTGCTCATGAGCAACATCCAGGCCACTCTTCACAGCCTGATCAATTATACGCACAATCTGAAAGACATTGTGATTGAACTCAACCGGCGTGTGATCGACAATACCAAGTCCGAAAAATTCGTATCGCTTTTTATCGCCAAACTCAATACCAAAAGTCAGCAGTTCAGCTACATCAACGCCGGTCATAATCCCCCGATTCTTTTTTACGAAAATAAATTCAGCGAACTCAACAAAGGCTGCACCATTCTGGGGATCAATCCCAACCTGCCAAAAATTGAAGTGGAGACCTTTGATTACGCATCGGGCTTTACGCTGGTGTGCTATACCGATGGCCTGACCGACACCGGCAACCTGCACAACGAAATGGTAACGGTTGACGCACTGAAGGAGATCATCAGAAACAACAAGGAGGCCGACCCTGATTTTCTGAACCAGGCCATTATCTTTTTTGCAGAAGAATTAAAAGGCGAAACGGCCTTCCCTGACGACATCGCTTTACTGAGCCTTAAAGTGTCGGATCTTAATTTTTAAACCGCAGGATCTGTCGCTTCTCCATTCTGGTAATTATAACCAGTGCGTGATTGATTGTCGCGCTCCCTCTTCGAGTAATACAGGTCAAAACAGATGAGCACCGCCAGAAATCCCCAGAAAGGCAATGATAATTTATCGGTATCGAGAAAATTATTAAAAAAGCCGTGTACAAAATAAGTCATCAAACCCAGGAAGATGCCGGTACACAGCACGCGGTCTTCTTTTTCTTTTAAAGAAAACAAAAGCCGGTAACCCATAGCCGTTGAATAAAAAAGCAGGATGATCACAATCACAATGCCGAGTACGCCCTGTTCGGCGAGCGGGCCAAGGTATTCGCTGTGCGCGTTGCCATTGGTGCCAAAATTGGTACTGATGATCGTTAGCTGGTGACTGAGCTGATACGGCGCGTACTTAAACATATAAGTACCGGGTCCCCATCCAAAAACAGGTTTGTCTTCCCACATACGAATGGCGCAACTCCAGCGGTTAAGCCGCTCGAGATTGGAAGCATCGGTAGAAATGTTTGAAATGGATTCAATGTTGTTTTCAAAACCGCCTTCAGCATCAGTACTGTTTTTACTGAGCGCCATAAGGATCTCGGTCTGAAAAGTAAAAAAGACAATGGCCAGGCTCGCGAAGGTGATCAGCAGCGTTTTAAATTTGATCCGTAAAAAAATGGTGAGTAAAATACCAAGCGCCACCGTAAGGCTCAGCCAGCCCGCCCTTGCAAATGATAAGATGATGGCCATTATAAAAACACAGAACAAAAATGCAGCGTAGAGTTTCATGATCTTAGAAACCGAACGCATGAACCAGAAACAAACCATTACCGGAATAAACATGGCAAGGGCCGCGCCGTAAGCTGTATGATCGTTGTAGAATGGCGACACCACCCAATCGGCCGCTTTTTCATTAAAATTAAATTTAGCATGCACCACGGTGGTATAGGCCACTACAATGGCCAGTGCGGTAGCGTAGGCAAATACAAAAGTAACGATGTTCTTTTTGTTCACGAACAGGTGCTGCATGATAAAATAACAGCTGAACATGAACCAGAGTCGCGATACAAAATATTTGAGCGATACAATCACATCGGTACTCGTGAGCGTGGTGACAAATATCCAGGCAAGCTGCACAAGCACAAGAATGGTAATGGGGTGCCGCATGAACTTTTTATCGGCAACAGGTTTATAAAGTCCGTTGAGGATGTACATGAGCATGATCCCGGCCATGATGGGTTCTGTCGGAATACTGAGGTCGGGTCCCTGTGTGAGTCCCATTTCTTTCAGTGAGATGGCAAGTGGTGTGCAGAACGCGAGGAGAAAAACCAGTTTCTGCAGGTGGAAAATGCCCGCGTAAACCACGAACAGGATCAGCGGGAGGGCATTGTACGGATAAAAATAAAAACGTTTGTAAGCCAGCATGTACATGTCGCCCAACACATAAGCCAGAATCAACAGTGGCAATATGTAGGGCTTTATCAGCCTGAACAGAGTTTCAATGTTCAGCAGGTCTCTCATGCACTAAGGACAGGTCATGCTTTAAACTCGTTACGGCGGATCTTTTCGCGGATAAGCAAAAAGAAAAGTCCCATGAGGTTGGCTGCAAGCACGATGATGCCGAGGAGCATGGCACGTTTGGGCCGCGCTTTGTATTCGTTGGGTTTCGCTTTTTCAACCACAAACTTGATAGGGATCTGTGTGCGGTAATTCACCAATGCCTCATCGTATTTCATTTTGATGTCCGGGTATTTGGAACTGTATTTATCAAGGTTATCCTTTACGTTCTGATAGGCGCTGCCGTACTTTTTCAGCGTGTCCATTTTTTGCTCCAGCCTTTTGATGGCACCCTGATCGTTTTTCTCGAGTGCCTTTGCGTGTGCCTTGGAATAAGCCTTTACCTGTTCTTTGTAATGAAGCACACCTAACTGTCGCAATTTAAAAAGACTGTCTTCCAGTTCTTTCATGCGCAGAAGCGTCAAATCAAACTCATCTTTTACAATCTGCACCACCTGCCCCGCTACTGCGCGGTTCATGTCGGCCCGCACGCTGTCGCAGTACTGGGTAATGGCATTCGCAATCTGGGCGGCACCATTGGCAGTGTAATCGTGGGCTTCCACTTTTACGCTGTTGTATTCGGTGCGTTTAATGGTCACCATGTCTTCCCATTTCAGTTTCAGATAATGGTAAGCGAAAGTCGTGTCGGTTATTTTCCAGCGTTTCCACAGGTTAAGTGCATCGGCCACTTTCAGTTTCAATGCATCGTTGTTGAGAAACTGAACCAGTTTTTCGCAATCATCAGCGTCGCCGATCTGCATGTAATCTTCCTGGTTTCCGGCATTGGCTTCTATTACAAGTTTGGATACTGAAAATTGTCGCGAAGGAAAGAGTATGGCTGTTGATTTGTATTGTTTTGGAATTAAAAAAACAACCACACCGCCAATCAGGATCGCCACGATGGTGATCCATAAAAATTTTTTCCTCCACCGGATGATCTGTTCCATCAGATCCTTAGCCGAGATATTTTCAATCATATTTGTTATTTGTATTTGATAAAACGAAGCACCGATTTTGGGTTCACCATTCCGGTAACAAAGGCCAGCAATCCGCTAAATATAAGCATAATTACAAAATTCAGCATCCACTCGGTGGTTAAATTCATTGTAAAATAATTGATAAAAAACAGGCCTGCAATAAACAGAAACAAGGAAATAAGCAGACGTTTGTTCACTTTAAAATGAAACACTTTGTAACAGATGTACACCTGAAGCAAGCCTGTGAGCAATTGTGTGGCCAGTGATGCTATGGCGCTGCCCATGGCCATGAATTTCGGGATCAGAATCAGGTTAAGCAATACGTTGGTAACAATACCCCCTACTGCAACCAGGTTCTGTTTTTTAAGATTACCGCTGGCTGTAAGCAAAGTGCCGAAGATATAACTCAGAGAAGACGCCGTAAAACAGGTCATCAGCACCGCCAGGATTTCATATCCGTCGGTATTGCCGGTGTAAATCTTCTCGAAAAAATGTTTGGCGTAAAACATGGTGCTCACCGACACGA
>CAZFCR010000288.1:0-5014 GCA_964517305.1 uncultured Akkermansia sp. | reverse complement strand
TATGTTCCTGCAGAGGAAAACAAAACCAACAGCGCGCCAATCGGCACTATATTTATCGATTCGATCTATACACCGATCAAAAACGTAAAATACACCATCGAAAACTACCGTGTTGAGCAAAAAACCGACTACGAACGTTTGATCATGGACATCGTTACTGACGGTTCTATTCATCCAAAAGATGCTTTGAAAGAAGCAGCCAAGATCCTTATCTTCCACTTTATGTTGTTCTCTGACGAAAAGATCACTCTTGACGCCGAAGAAAAACGTAACGAAGAAGAGTTTGATGAAACCAGCCTGCACATGCGCCAGTTGCTTAAAACCAAACTGGTTGACATGGACCTTTCGGTTCGCGCGCTTAACTGCCTAAAAGCAGCTGACGTTGAAACCCTGGGCGAACTCGTTTCTTTTAACAAGAACGATCTCCTCAAATTCCGTAACTTTGGTAAAAAATCACTTACCGAGCTTGAAGACCTCGTTCAGTCGAAGACCCTTCATTTCGGAATGAATGTTGCGAAATACAAACTGGATAAGGACTAAGAATTAAAAAATCAGGGTCTTCGGACCTAACAATAAAATTGTCAATACAAAATGAGACACGGAGATAAAATAAATAATTTAGGCAGGAAAACAGCTCACCGTCATGCTTTGATGATGAACCTTGCCATTGCTTTGATCGAGAACAAGCGTATTTTTACCACGCTTGCGAAAGCAAAAGCTTTACGTACTTACGTTGAGCCACTGATCACCAAAAGCAAAGAAGATACCACACACAGCCGCCGTATGGCATTTGCTTACCTTAAAAACAAGGATGCCGTGAGCACCCTATTCAAAGATGTAGCAGGTAAAGTTGCTGAAAGAAATGGTGGTTACACACGCATCATCAAAACCGGCAACCGCCAGGGAGATGCTGCTGAAATGGCCATGATTGAACTGGTTGATTTTAACGAGATCTACAACAACAAAAAAGGCGGAGAAGCTGCTAAAGCTAAAACCACCCGTCGCCGCGGTACCAAAAAAGCTGCTGCGAAAAAAGGCGCTGAGCCTAAAAATGAAGAATCAAAAGGAGAATAATCTCTCTTTAAACCATAATAAAAAACCTGTTCCAAAAGAGCAGGTTTTTTTGTTTCAGGATGTGAAGCTTTTTAGTTTTTAATGAGGACCATCAGGCCATCGCGCACCGGGAGCAATAAACTCCTTACACGGGAATCAGAACTCAGCTTTTGATTAAATTCATGGATGGCCTCTGTTTCTGCATCCTTTTTTTCATTCAGCACCTTGCCGCTCCACAATACATTGTCTGCAATAATAATCCCTCCCTGTTTTACTTTGTCGATCACCAGGTCGTAATATAATCCGTAGTTCTTTTTATCAGCATCAATAAACACCAGCCCGAATTGCTGGGTTAAAGAAGGAATAACCGTTTGCGCCTGGCCTGTGATGAGTTGGATCCGGTCACCGTATTCTGACCGTTGAATAAACCTGGAAGCAAAGTGGTTCGTTTCTTCGTTAGGATCAATTGTGATCAACGATCCTCCGGGTTTCAGACCTTCTGCCAGGCAGAGCGCCGAATAACCTGTATAAGTTCCTATTTCCAGGATGAATTCCGGCGCCGCAAGCCGTGATAACAGGCTCAGAAATCTGCCCTGTAAATGGCCGCTGAGCATGCGGGGACTGTTCACCTTTAAATGGGTTTCGCGGTTGAGCTCTTTTAATAAATCGTTTTCGGGCGCAGACATTTGTTCGCAATAAGCCAGAAGCGCCTCACTGATAAATTCCATAATGCTAAAAGATTAACTTAATCGTTTGTTGATGATCTTCGACACGTTGCCAAATACCTGGCCTGGAGAGAATTTACGCCAGTCGAAATCGTCCAACTCACCGCCTGATACAAAATAATAATCGAGTCCCGCCTGTTTAAACTCCTTGAGCACGTGGTCCCTGAAGTTCAACAATACAATCCAGCCCTCGTCTCCATTGTCGTCGAACCATTCTTCGTAATAACTGTCGTCGCTCTGGTGGTAGTTTAAAACGTTTTCTCCGATCAGGATGTATTTGTTGATGCCAAGATAATTGAGTTCGTCGATGTAATCACGCTTCAGCAGCATGATGTCGTTGTTAATGGCGTCGTTCCATTCGCCGATGAATTCGATGATGGCGTATTTTTCTTCGTAATCAACAAAAAGCACTTTAATGTAAAGCGTTTCGCTGCCAATGTCGTCCCATTGCGGATGGATGTAGTAGTTGTAAATGGTTTTGGAATACTCAAATTCGCTGTACTCCCGGCCATAAAAGGGCGATTCAGGATCTTCGGCCGCTATGTACAGATGCTGCCAGTTATAAAAAGGTTCAATGGTGTGCATTTACACAAATTTACAATTACCCTGAAATAAACTGAAAAAAAAACAGCGGAAATGGTTAAAGCGAAGTGCGGAAAGGCATTTTTTTAATGATCTTGATCTTGAGCGCTTCCCTCAGTGTTTCGATTCCCGTTAGAAGAATGATACGGATGTCCATTCCCGTTGTGGCGTGTTCTACGTAATAAAGGTCCCACTGCAGCCTTTTATAAACTGAACGCACATTGGGTGTGGGCCCCCTGAAACCATTGATCTGCGCCAAACCTGTGATGCCCGGTTCTACGAGATAACGGTTGTAATAGCCTGGGAAAAGCTCTGCAAAATATTCAGAATCTTTGAGCATGTGAGGTCGCGGCCCCACTATGGACATGTCGCCAATGAGTACATTGATGAATTGCGGAAGCTCGTCAAGGTTGGAAACCCTCAGAAAACGTCCCATACGGGTGATGCGGGGATCATTGAGGGCGGCCTGCAGATCGTTAGCCGCTTTATTGACCTGCATGGTGCGCAGTTTAAAACAATTAAAAGTTTTACCCTTGTAGCCGGTGCGTTTTTGTTTAAAGAAAACCGGGCCCCGGGAGTCGATCTTGATGAGGATGGCGAGAAGTGGCAGCAGCCAGGAGAGAATGAGGATGGTGATTAAAAGTGAAACAAAGATATCGATGCTGCGTTTAACCACGAGAAAGCTGCGGCGCCTGTTTTCAACGGCATCGGCTAATTGTTCGTTGTGTTCGAGAGTAAACGCTTCCTTATCGAATATGGCGCTGTTTTGGGTCAATTGTTAATTAATGGTTAATTACCAGCGTACAAAAGTACTGTAAAAAAGTGAATAGGTCTTACCTTCGGCGCTAATTAATGTAAACAGAGTTTAATCCAAATAAATTTAGATTAAATACGGAACTATCGTTTTTGAATAGACGAATAGTATTGAACAGCAAAATGTTAATCGAGCTTCTATGGATAGGATATTAGGAAAACAGAAGCTGATAAAGGATATTTCTGCCAATGCAGTTCAAACAATTGCCGTACAGGTTTTTGGGATACTCATTTTTTATTTCACATCTAAATACTTACCTAAAGATCAATTTGGTGATTTAAACTGGTCGATGGCCACATGCGCTACCGCCATAGCTATTTGTTCGCTTGGCCTGGATCTCATTTTCGTTAAAAAAGTAGCTTCCGGTGAAAATGTGTTGATGTTTGCACGAATCCACTTGTTTCACACCGTTTTAACGGGCGTTTTTTTAATCGTTCTGACGGGTATACTCACTGCATTGATTTATCCCGGATTCGGACGTGCTCATCCTGTTTTTCTTTTTGTCCTGGCAAGTCTAAGTCTTTCGAATATTGCGAATTCCTTTAAACTCGGATTAAATGGTCTTGAGTCTTATGGTAAACTGGCGCGTATTTCGGTCGTGGCAAATTCAGTGAAACTCCTACTGATATTGGCTGTGTTTTTAGCAGGAAATTTTTCAGTTTTAAATGTGACTTTGGTGTTTATTCTAACTTCTCTTGCTGAACTAATTCTTTCCTATTATTTTTTGAAGCGGGAACTAAACCACAAAATCCGGCCTGCATTGGTTGTAACTGAATATAAATACTTTATTCTTGAATCGTTGCCACAATTGGGCGTTGTTTTATTTGATTCAGCGCTTGCGAGAATAGACTGGATTCTACTTGGCATAATCGGCACAGCTGCTGTTACTGCTGAATACAGTTTTGCGTATAAAATTTTTGAGATATCTAAATTACCGATGCTTATCATCGCGCCTGTGCTCTTAACACGATTTTCAAAGATTTTTAAAGACAATGAAATCCTAGCGTCATCATCATCATCAATCAATTTATTTTTTCGCATTGAAATGTTTGTGATCATGTTGATACCTGTTTTTCTGGTGGTTACCTGGAGTCCAATAATTGACTTTTTTACTGACGGAAAATACGGTGCGGCAAACGAAACAACTTTTTTGATCCTTTCCGGATGTGTACCAATGCACGCAGTGATCAACTTTTTATGGACAATTGGTTTTGTGAAGGGACGGTTAAAACCAATTATGGTGATAACGATAATTGTGTCTGTGATAAACGTTGTTCTTAATTTGCTGTTGATACCTCTTTATGCCGGAGAAGGTGCCGCCCTGGCCTTTTTATTGTCTACAATAACTCAGCTTATGCTTTATATTATTTTTATAAGAAAGAGCGGTTTTAATGTTCGATTCGGCCCTGCGGTATTTTCACTTATTACGGCCATTGTAAGTTCTTTGGGAGCTAAACTGCTTATAAATAATCTTATTTTTGCAGTGATTGCGTCACTCTTTGTCTATACAGCTTTACATTTTGTATTTCGGTTGATAGATCCGGAACAAATAAAGAAACTCTTAACTGCGAAACAGGAGATCCAATAAGCGGCACTATGAATATTTTATTTATTTGTGATGAGTATCCGCCGGGAAAAAACGGAGGCATTGGAAGCGCGGTTCAAAATCTTGCCCGGGAGCTGGTTCAACAGGGCCATAAGGCCTACGTTGCGGGACTTTACACTTACGCTTACGGTGGTAAAGATTTTGAAATGGATGATGGTGTTTCGGTTTGGAGATTTCGTTACGGATTAAACCTCATTGTTCAGGACGAACATGTAATTTACAAGTTGATCAACA
>CAZFCR010000287.1:0-5014 GCA_964517305.1 uncultured Akkermansia sp. | reverse complement strand
TTGAAATTAAAAATGATTTCAACGTATTTATCCCAACCTCGTTCTCTCCGAACTTTGATGGTTTAAATGATGAGTTCAAACCTGTGTTCACTGAATATGGTTTTGATCACAAACATTATGAACTGGAGATCTTCGACCGCTGGGGCCATGTACTGTTCCGCACCAAGGATGTAACCAAAGGCTGGGACGGCTTAAGCAAAGGTGATCCGCTCAAAGAAGAGGTGTATGTTTACCGGCTTAAATACAAAGACCTGGATGGTAATGCCTACACCAAGATGGGCCACTTCTCACTGCTGAAATAAAAAACAAAATCTCATAAATATTAAAACCCCGCTGATGAGGCGGGGTTTTTTGTTTAGGATATAAATGGTTGATAACATAAAAAAACCGGCCATAAAAAGCCGGTTTAAATTTCTGTTGGTAAGGGATTATTGGTTGACCAATAATTTAAATCCTTTACCGTGAATGTTGATGATCTCTACTTTGGAATCATCTTTCAGGTATTTTCTGAGTTTCGCAATGTACACGTCCATGCTTCGTCCGTTAAAATAGTTATCATCGTGCCAGATGGACTTTAAAGCAAAAGTGCGGTCAAGTACATCATTTTTATGAATGCACAACAAACGCAGCAGCTGACTTTCTTTGGTGGTCAGTTTCTGTTCGATGCCATTGTGTTGCAGGATCTGCTTTTCTGAATTGAACTGGTAACTGCCTACTTTAAAATTGGTGTCTTCTCCTTCGGTGGCCCTCACCTTGTTGGTACGTCGAAGCACAGCCGTTACACGCGCCATCAATTCTTCCATGCTGAAAGGTTTGGTGATGTAATCATCCGCACCGGCATTAAAACCTTCGATCGTATCTTCCTTCATGCTTTTTGCTGTAAGGAAGATGATGGGAATGCTTTTGTCAACTACCCGGATCTCTTTGGCAAGGGTTAGACCGTCTTTCACCGGCATCATAACGTCTAACAGCAGAAGATCAAAACTGCCTTTGAAAAAAAGATCACCGCCTTTTTTTCCGTCGTCGGCCAGTTTGGTTTCGAAACCCTTTGCTTCGAGGTACTCCTGTAAAAGAGGCCCTAAGCTTGGATCATCTTCAACTAATAATATTTTGGTTTTAACAGTCTCCATAAGATTTTTGTGTTAAATAATAAATTAAAGATAACATTTAACATGCCGTTTTTAACAAATTTAACAAATATTATCAAATGGGGAGATGCACATTAAAAGTGCTGCCTTTCCCTACCTCGCTGTTAACGGAAATAGTGCCATTGTGTTTGAGTACAACGGCCAGCACGTAGGATAAACCGAGACCAAATCCTTTTACATTATGAACGTTACCAGTGGGTACACGGTAAAATTTATCGAAGATCTTACGCTGATTTTCTTTGGAGATGCCAATCCCGTTGTCCTTTACCTGAATCATGATGCCTTCGGCGGTATTAAAGGTAGAAATACTGATCTCGGGAATATCTTTTGAATATTTGATCGCGTTGTCGATCAGGTTAAAAATAATATTGGTGAGGTGAACGCGATCGGCCTGAAGTTTAAACTTCTGGGCCTTCAGAAGTGTACTTACCGATCCTTTGCGCTGGCTGATCTGCAATTGTGTATTGTTGATGGCCGTATTGATGATGTCGTGTACATCCACTTCGCTTAGTTTCAGTTTAAATTCTCCTTTGTCAAGAATGGAAGTTTGCAGGATGCTTTCAACGAGTACGCTCAGCCTTTTGTTTTCATCCCTGATCATCTGCAGGTAACGTTGTTGTTTCTCAGGTGTCTGCGCAATGCTGGCGTCGCCGAGCATCTCACTTGCCAGCGAAATGGTGCTGATGGGTGTCTTAAACTCGTGCGTCATGTTACTGATAAAATCATTTTTGATCACCGAGAGTTTTTTCTGTTTTAAGTTGCTGAGCATGATGTAATAAAACGAAAAGATCATAATGGAGATCACCACTACCGAAGTAATAAGGAAGGGCCACATCTGTTTAAATACATCGTGATCCTGGGTGGGAAAAAACACCACCAGGTATTCTGGTTCAATAAAACTGCTGGCAGGGGCGAGGTTGATCTTATAATGCGCCACCCCAAGCGAATCAGAGATCCTTTCCACGGTTTCAATATCGGCATAATGACCGCTGCCCGGAAAACGCGAAGTAATGTAATAATGATAGCGCGCGGTGATCTTGCTTTTATGAAGTTCACTTTTCAGAAGGGAATCCAGTAGCAATGTGTCCAGTTTCTGTTTGCGGTCATCATAATACTCTTCAATATTGGTCATGTTAAAGATCTGGTTGCCCAGAACCGGACTGGGAAGGTCGGAGTTGATGGATTTCAGGCTGGCCTGTTTGTCACGGTAACGTTTTAAAAAATCAGAACTGAGAAGGCTGGAATCGGCGCGCGTCAGATTTTTCTGAATGTAACGGCTGCTCTGGTGCCCATTGCTGTCGGTGCTGAGTTCGGTACTTAAGAGCCCAATGGGCAGAGATCCCTGGCCGCGCATGTTGGGAAAAAGAATGCTTTGTGTGCGTTTAGTGATCTTGGTGTAGTCGCCGCGGCGATCAAGTCTTTCGAGTTTAACCGAAGTATTGGTGAGCGCTTCGTCCACCCTTTCTTTAAAAAGTTCTTCCTTTATCTTAAAATCCGTCTGGATCCACTGAACCTGAAAATAGATCAGCACCAGGAGAGCGATCGAAAAAAATACCGAGATAATGGTGATGATCCTTTTGTTCATTGCCGCAAAGGTAAATTTTTAAATTTCATCACCTGTTTTAAAAAATGCAAAACCAAACTGTTCTGTGAGTTTTATACAATATTCTCGATCGGCGTGCATACGCCATTTTCACAGACAAAACATTTCAGCCTGTCGGTAAAAACGTAAGGTTTATAAATTGATTTATTGAGAAGCATACGCAGGCATTCCTGTACGCCTTCAATGATGCTTGGATGCGGATGGATCATATCGGCAAGGTCGCGGATGCCCTGGTTGGTATGAATGAGGTAAGCCACGCTCTGAATAGCGCTGCTGGCGTGCTCGCCCACCACACGCATGCCAAGGATGCGCATGCCGTTATCGTTGGTAACAATGATCTTAAAAAATCCGGTTGTTTTGCGCATGGCAATGGCGCGAGCATTGGTTGTAAAATCAAGCTTCACCACTTTGTGGGGAATGTTTTTTGTTACACATTCCTGTTCACTCATCCCTACAGCAGCTACTTCGGGATTAAGGAACATGATGGTGCTGATGTTCATGTAGGACAGTGGTTTTACTATCGGGCCAAACATTCTCACTACAGCGTGACGGGCTTCCCTTTCACCGACATTCACAAGTGCCACTTCGGTTGTAACATCTCCCGCTGCGTAAATATTGCTGATGTTGGTTTGTGTATCATTATCCCAGATACCACCGTTGTCGTTTAACCTCACACCGGCATTCTCCAGCCCTAATCCTTCAACGTTAGGAATCCGGCCAATAGAGATGAGTGCTTTGTCAACGGATAATACTTCTGTTGCGCCGTTCTTATATTGTAATTCATATTCAACCTTGCCGTTTTTGATCTCCATTCTTTTGAGTGAGGCGCCATGGTGAACCTTCGCGCCATGCAGCTCCAGGTTGTTTTTAACTACTTCGGCAACGTCTTCATCTTCGAATGGAAGAATGCGGTCGGCTTTATCAATGAGGTATACTTTGGTTTTCCCGAAGGCCGAAAAAATGGTGGCAAATTCACAACCAATCACCCCCGCGCCTAACACCACCAGGCTTTCAGGGAAAGAGGTCAGGTTTTTGATGCCGTCGCTGGTGACAATGGTTTGTTCATCAACCTGTATGTTGGCGGGCAGACGTGGTCTGCTGCCTGTTGCGATCAGAATGTTATCGGCGGATACCTGTCGTTTTATACCATCTTCTTTGGTGATCTCCACGGTGTGTTTATCGAGCAGAAAAGCGTTTCCTTTTTCATAGTGAAACAGGCGTTTCGGCATCTTCTGAAGCAGTTGCAGGTGAATGGTCATCTGTGTTTTGCGTTCAAAAACGGCTTCGTTCACCGTATTTACAATGTTGTCGAAGTCGGGCTGATAACCTGGAATGGTTTCGCGGATGGAGGCCGTTTTTAAGGCAAGTTCCCAGAGCGCTTTTGAAGTGAGCACGCCGTCATAAAGGGCGGCGCCGCCAATCTTCTTTTTTTCAATCAGGAGCACCTTTTTGCCAAAGTCGATGGCACGCATGGCTCCCGCGTATCCACTGGGTCCGCCACCAATCACGATCAGATCAAAATGTTCCATATAAAAGGGTGAATTTACAATTAATTTTTTCAGGATGGATCACAGCGCAGGCGAGGGTATAAAAAGCCTTTTTGCGCATCAGTTCTCACGACCGGCCTATCAAAAAAAGCTAAGAAGCGGATATTCATTTTTATACCTAATCGTTTGTTTATCAATGTGCTGAAAAAATTTCAGTATTCGGTTAAAATGTATAATTTTGCAGCCCTATAAGAAAAAAAATATGAATGAAAGTGTAATTTATTTGGTCCCTGTACTTGGGATTGTTGGATTGATAGTGATGGCCATCAAATCGGCCTGGGTGGGCAAGCAGGATGCCGGAGACGCCAATATGAAAGAACTGGCCGGATACATCGCCGCCGGTGCCATGGCTTTTTTGAAAGCTGAATGGAAGGTATTGAGTTTCTTTGTTGTGATTGCTGCCATTCTTTTAGGCTGGAGCGGAACCATTCACGAAGTGAACGGTCGCGAGATTCATTCACACTGGCTGATTGCCGTTGCGTTTGTGATCGGTGCAGTTTTCTCTGCAACTGCAGGTTATATTGGTATGAAAGTGGCTACCAAAGCCAATGTGCGTACAACACAGGCGGCCCGCACAAGTCTTGCACAGGCGCTTAAGGTTTCTTTTACCGGTGGAACGGTAATGGGTCTTGGCGTTGCCGGTCTGGCCGTGTTTGGTCTGGGTGGATTGTTCATCGTATTCCTTAATATTTTCAGCGATCTTGGCGAGAACCAGA
>CAZFCR010000286.1:0-5044 GCA_964517305.1 uncultured Akkermansia sp. | reverse complement strand
ATTGGCTTTGATCATCCACGCCATGCCCGAATAACCCTGCAGCAGGGCTTTGTCGATGCCTTTTGCAGCGCTGGTAGCCTTTTCAAATTTTTCCGCATCCGATCTGTTGGCCGATGCGCGATAATACAGGTTGCGCAGTTCAATGATGTCGTTGGCTGCTGCCCGCATAGGGTTCTGACCGGGCAGAAACAAAATAAACAGGATGCAGACGGATAACCTTGTTTTCATACCAAAGTGCTATATAATATTGTGCCAGTGCGGAACTCTTTCCTGTAAACAAAAGTAACACGCGCCGCCCGGGATTTTCTCAGGACCTTTCGCAAAAAATGACTAAATTTATTACAAATAACATGATCAGATTCATCGAAAAAGTCGGTTTCTTCAGGTTGACCCTTTTGCCATTCGGTTTAATTATCGTTGTTTCTGCCATCAGCTGTTAGGAATGGGATTGATAGGAGGCGTGGTACTGGTATCTGGATCACTCAACAAATGTTTGCCGGGGGGCTTTGTTAAACAGATGCTGGAAAAATTTCCGGAAATAAATTAAAAGACCCTAGAAAAGAAATAAAATGAAAAAATTACTCCTGTTGTTCATCGCCCTGATGTTTTTTGCCTGCAAAAAAGAGAAACCTGAACCTGAGCCAACACCCACACCAGCCCCTGCACCTGCTATTTCAGTAAAAATAAATGGCACAGCCTTCAGTTGTTCCGGATGCACTTCTTCTTATAAAAGCGGTGGTATGCACGGCGTTAACTTTCATATTCCAAACACGCAGGACCGGCTGCTTTTCAGTTTCAACGATTTTCCGGGCACGGGCAATTTTACGCTTGTAAAAAACGGTGATCCCTCTATCATTTACCAGAAAAACAACGTGTATTACAAAGCCGTGAATGGCAGTCTGAACATTACCGGTATTGATACGTCTGCTAACGGTACGATCACGAAACTGATCTGTACCTTTAACTGCAACACAGATACCACTGCTAACGTTTTTTATAGTTTCACCGAGGGCGCTACGAATCTTTAAAACAAATCAGCTGCTATCAGCGTTAAAACTGATATTTGCCAAGTCTTAGATCATGTTTAAGAGACATTTCGTATAATTTAATTTGGTTAAGCGTCATTATTGTCCAGCTTTGTAAAACTGAACAATTCAAAAAAATCTCCTGCTGTCGGGTCAAATTTGAACCCTTGTGCAATTCAGCCCTTTTCTGATCATGTTGTAGTCGGCCCTCCGCTTAGGATTCCCGGGCTCAACAGATATTTTTTTAACCTAATTAGTAGCGCGATGAAAAGGATTTGTGTATTGTTTTATGTTTTTGTGTTGATGAATGTTGTCAAAGGTCAGTCGCCCTGGGCCTGGGCCCTCGGCAAGGATCCGGATGTTTTTTCTTACAACCATATCAGGGGGATGGATTACATTGGCACATCAGGTATCGTTATCACCGGGGTATTTAACAATACGCTCTCTGTTCAGGGCACAAGTGTACAGACTGCTGGTGGCAATGACTTTTTTGTTGCCGGTTTGTCTGCCAACGGTAATCTGAACTGGTTGCGCTCAGGGGGAGCCGACGCATCGGAAGGGGGCCTTGCGGTTTGTACCGATGTCGCCGGCAACAGTTATGTGATCGGCCAGTATTACCAGACCTTTACGGTAGGGGCGACGGTACTCATCAATCCCGGGTCTTTTACGAATGGTACATTTCTGCTGAAGTTCGATTCCATCGGTCAGCTGCTCTGGGGAAAACAGATAGCCAATGGCAACGGCCGTTTCTCTCACATTAAGAATAAAAACGGCAATCTGTATGTATTGGGGAATTTTATCACATCTGTTGCAGCACCTGCTGTGGTAGGCACATACACGATGGTCAATAATTACAGTGCCCCTCAGTCTGACCTGTTGCTTGCAAAACTAGATACAGCCGGAAATTTTTTGTCTGCGGCCAGTTTCGGGGGTGACAGTGACGAGTTGGCGACCAGCCTGGCAGTCACCAATAACAACGAATTGATCATAACAGGATCCTTCAACAGCAATACACTGGTGGTTGGAAGTTATTCTTTTAACGCGTCTCCGAATTCTAAAAAATCCGCGGTGATTATAAAAACAGATGCTTTTGCGAATGTGATATGGGCCAAGGCAATTGCTGAAACCGGAGGTGATATTTACGCGTGTGCCGATTTGAACGGAAACATCGGAATTACCGGTGAATTCTGGGCGTCGGGCATTGCAGTCGATGGTTATTCTTTCAGTGTTACCTCTTCAAATATCAATGGACTGGTGATGAAGTTATCGCCGGCGGGAAATGTGTTGTGGGCTGATGTGATTGGCAGCGCAAATATTCCCGGAGAAGGATGTAAGTCAGCTACCTTTGATAACATCGGTGACCTGATCGTGACCGGGTTTTATTCCAGTTCGCTGGCGATCGGTTCATATACTCTTCCTGGTTTTCAAAATAACAAATATGTCTTTGTTGCGCGCTACAATTCCGGAGGGTCTGTAGTGGATGTGCTGCATTCGGGATCCTCCGCATCGGATGTTTTTAGCACAGCTATTCTGGCCGATCCCTCCGGTAATATTTACCTGGGAGGTTATTTTGACGGAACTCAGGCTACGTTTGGCGCCATCCAACTGGCAAACCCCGGAACCCTTGAGTCGTTTTATGTGGCCCGAGTTGGTGGGCAGTTAACAGGATTAAACGAACAAACAGAATTAAATGCGGTCAGCATTTTTCCCAATCCTTCGCGGGGAGGAATTCAAATAGATTCCGGAGCAGATCCGGTTCAGACAATACGTGTTTATAACAGTCTGGGTAAAGAACTTGTTGTAAAAAAATGCAGTGCCAGTTTAGTGACCTTGTCGCTCGAAAATTTACCTGTGGGAGTTTATATGGTTCACATTAAAACTATAAATAAAGGGTTGTTTGTGAGGAAGGTTGTGAAAGCGGATTAGTTTCGTGAGGATATAAACATCAGGAAAAAATTCAGATTTTACACAGTCCTGAACCTGTTGTTGATGACTGTTGGCGGTATGAGGCAGCGCTGTTTTACACGGTTTTACCGATGTTAATAACTAATTTGGTAAATAAGAAACAAAGCTGTATATTTGCAACCGATTTAAGAAACACACAAACCCATTCTTAGATCTTTAAATAGCACATTTACTCCAAAGATATAGTGCGGGATAGAGCAGGGGTAGCTCGTTGGGCTCATAACCCAAAGGTCGTTGGTTCGAATCCATCTCCCGCTACCTGAGTGGACTCAGAGACGAAAATTCTCTGGGTCCATTTTTTTTGCCCTTAAATTGCCCGCCAATACTGAGCATCCGCGCATGGGAGTCTAAAAGTTTAATGGTTCGATATTGATTATTTTCAAAAATCAATTTTTCCGGAAAGATCGAACCAATTATCTGGTGTTTCGTGTATAAATCCCCGTCAATGAAGGCTTGCGAGAGATTTCCCAGTAAATTTACCCCGTCAGCTACATAACTATTATAGCTGCTATCAAACGCACTGGTATCAGCTAATTGACGGTTCAATTTTTCTATCTCCGGGGTCAGACGGTTTTTAATTTCCTTGTATTCGATTGCGCTTAAATCTCCATCCAACATCAGGGACTGTGCATTGTTTATTCTTTCCTGGGTCTTCGCGATCTGGTTCCTGATCTGAATTAATTGTTGGGTTTTATCCTGTTCATTGGCGCTAAAGGTTTTTTTGATCGCATATTTAAAAAGATCAATTGCTTCAGTTGGGGGTGTGCTTTGAGCGAGACCTTTAATA
This sequence comes from uncultured Akkermansia sp., assembly GCA_964517305.1. Classification (GTDB taxonomy): domain Bacteria; phylum Bacteroidota; class Bacteroidia; order B-17B0; family Aurantibacillaceae; genus Aurantibacillus. The sequence goes on along the minus strand of CAZFCR010000286.1, from coordinate 1,267 downwards.
AATAGATCATTGGCTACATCAGCTTTAAACCTTTCATTACAACCTTTCCTGCAATGGTAATAAACATATCTGCCGCCATTTCCTTTTGATGCACTCCCGGTAATTAATTCACCACACTTCCTGCAAATCAAAAAGCCTCTTAAGAGTAGTTCATCCTTCTTCGTGTTTTTAGTTGGCACATTTCTTTTTCTGCCATCTAGAACATCTTGAACTTTATAAAAGAGTTCTTCTGAAATCACTGGGGTATGTGTGCCTTGCGCCAATGACACCGGTTCATCCTTGTAAGCCTGAACAACGATCTTTCCGCAGTACACCGGATTTCTGATTAAAAGCCAGATGTTATTCTTGCAACTGTCCAGGCCTTTCTCTTTTGCCATTTTCCAGACCTCGACAACATTGTGAACCCCGGTTCCAATCTGTTCGAAGACCCATTTTACAATCGGTGCATTTTCATCCGGCTCAATGATCTTTTTATTTTTCGAATCAACAGTATTTCTATAACCTAATGGAGCTTTGGTCATCCACCTCCCCTCTCTTCTTGCCCGGCGCATTCCTACAATAACATTTAAGGCTCTCCTGTCATTCTCAACTTCAGGTGCTGCAAGGTAAACAGCGAGCATAATTTTATTCTCAGGAATATTAAGATCCAAAGGTTGTTCAAGAGCTTGGGGCTCTACGCCTAGCTTAGTCAGCGTGTTGATCATTCCATAGGCATCACCAGCATTCCTAGAAAACCTGTCCCACTTCGTAAACAAGAGCATATCTGCTTTGAGTTTCCGGCTCCTTAATAAAATGAGGATCTTTTGAAATTCAGGCCTGTTGAAAGTCTTTGCTGAAAAGTCTTCGTTAAATACCTGGACTATTTCAATATTATTTATTTCACAATACTTGGATAGCCTCTCTAACTGATGTTGCAAGCTGTAACCTTTTTCTGCCTGCTCATCTGTTGATACCCTGATATAAACAATTGCTCTTCTTTTCATCTTATTAAAATTTATCCTGTTTCTTTAAAATTATTTTCATTTGAGCCGCCTGTTTTAAGCCTTATAATTTTGGCTTCATCATTCTTCGCAATCTGCTTTTTCTTGAAACTCAAATATTCTATTTCAACCAAATTGAGAATCAAAATTCTGATCTCCTCAATTTCCTTTTCCGAATATTTTGCTCCTGACTTGCCGAGTATTAGTCTGCATTCCTGGAGAGTTAGTTCCGGTCTAGTGTAATAATTACTAAGTAAGTATACTAATTATTTTTATATCTTTGCTCT
>CAZFCR010000285.1:0-5055 GCA_964517305.1 uncultured Akkermansia sp. | reverse complement strand
TTTACACCTGCTGCAATTTTACTGCGTAAAGCTTTTCCTTTTGGAGTAACCACCTCTGCCAAGGACGGCTGCAAAGGAGCGGGCACTAATTCAGTTTCTTCAGAGAAGTTTTCTTTGCCTGCAAGCTCTAAGCTCCGTTTGCTTCCTCGCTTAGGACTAGCCGCGGGCAATTCACTTTCTTTCTTGGCCTTGACCGGCGTCAAAGGTCCTGTTTGCATGGCTTGAAACGGCACAATACACATAAAGCTCATTACTACTATATTAACTAAAATCTTCATTGAATGATGAGCTTATAAAAGAGTTAAAAAAGGGGACATTTAATAGTGTAACTCAGCTGAACAAATCGTCAAATAGAAGGTTTAGTCAATTTTGATTTTAGCTATTTTTGATTTTTTAGATTTTGAACTATGTTTTTTGTGTTTTTTTCGTTTTTACCGAGCAGATAAACAGAAATGAGTAAAGGCGGCACACATACAAATTCTACAAGGTTGCGCACACTCATAAACGGCATGAACCAGAAAAAAGCCATGAACAGTCCGGCATACCAGGCCACACGGGCGTTGCTGTACTGCAGGGCAATTTTATAGGCGTATTTAATGATCAGCAAACTCCAGAGGGCGTGAAGCAGACGGATCAAAAACATCTTTACCTGCGGATCGGCGATTCCAATAAACTCCATGAACATAAACAGGTAATAATGAATTCCGATGTAAAAAAGCGAATGACCCTGGGGCACGCGGTTGGGATCGTTTTCATCGGGCAGCCAGTAATTGTAATCAAATCCGTCGACCCAGCTCTGTGATGATTCAATGATGAGGAAATGATCGTCGTGCCAGCCAAAGCCTTTGCTGAAAACAACCGCTATGAGCCGCAATAATAAACCAAGAATCAGCAATTGTTGTAAAGGCGTGTATTTTTGTTTAAACCAGAGAAGGGTTTGTATCATTTCTGCGCGGTTTTATAAAAATATAAAGCAACAAAAGAGAACACAATGTTGGGTACCCATACACCGAGCAGGGGAGAGGCGAAGCCGGTGGTGGCAACGGTATTAAAAACATACATAAGCATGATATAGATACAGCTCAGCAACAAACCCAGGGCGATCTGCAGCCCAACGCCACCGCGTACCTTGCGTGAAGAGACACAAACACCGATGATGGTAAGAATGAAGGTAGCAAAAGGAAAGGAAGTTCTTTTATAATTTTCTACCTCGTAAAGTTCGATGCGGTTGGATCCTTTGAGTTTTTCGCGGATGATGTAATCTTTCAGCTCAAAATAGGGTTTGGTCTCTATTTTACTTTCGTCGCGCCACATGTCAACGGGACTGAACGCGAGTTTCATCCTTTTACTTGGAAAATACCTTTCAGTTTGTTTGTAAATGGGTTTCTGGTTCCGGAGCGTGTCCAGCCTGTCCTGCGAAATGATCTGACGTTCGCGCACATTGATCAGTATCCATTCCGCGGAAGCGCTGTCCCATTTCATGCTGTCGGCGCTCAGGAAAAAAGTCTGTTTGTTGTTCACCACATCTTCAAGACTCATTTTAAAACCGGTATTGATCTGGTTGTCGTAGCTTTCCAGGTAAAGCAGGCGGTTGCTTCCAATTTTTTTATGGATGTTGTGCTCGTCGTTATTGTAATTTTTGTTGATCCATTTGTCTTCAAAACCAATTTTGATGCGGAACGCTTTTGGCAGAATAAAATGGTTCAGTACCAGTGATCCTCCTGAAAGCAACGCCGCAGCGATGATGTAGGGCCTCAGAATGCGGTTAAAACTGGCGCCGCTGCTGAGAATAGCAATGAATTCAGTCTGCTGGGCCATCTTGGATGTAAAAAAGATAACGGAAATAAAAACAAAAAGCGGACTGAAAAGATTACCGTAATAAGGAATAAACATCAGGTAATAATCAAAGATGATCTCGTTAAGCGGAATGTCGTTGGTGGTAAATGCCGAAAGTTTGTCCTTGATGTCGAATACAATAAATATGGCCAGAATAAGGGCAATGGAAAAGAAAAAAGTGGTGAGGAATTTTCTTATGATATATCGGTCAAGTGTTGTCAGCATGTTACAGGCGTTGGGCCAGTTGTATTACCATTTTGTTTTTCCATTCAGTGAAACTCCCGTCTATGATCCTCCGCCGGGCTTCATTTACCAGCCAGAGGTACATGCCCAGATTGTGAACACTGGCAATTTGCGCGGCCAGTAATTCATTGCAGGTAACAAGGTGACGCAGGTAGGCCCTGGTGTAGGCTTTGTCGACCCAGGTCGTGCCGTTCTCATCGAGTGGCGAAAAATCGTTTTTCCATTTTTCGTTCCTGATGTTGATGATGCCATTGCTGGTGAAGAGTAATCCGTGCCGCGCGTTACGCGTGGGCATTACGCAGTCGAACATGTCAACCCCAAGCGCTATTGATTCGAGTATGTTTACGGGGGTGCCAACGCCCATCAGGTAACGTGGTTTTTCAGGGGGAAGAATATTGGTCACCACTTCGGTCATGGCGTACATTTCTTCGGCCGGCTCTCCTACACTTAAACCGCCGATTGCATTGCCAAAACAGTTGCGCGAAGCGATGTACTCGGCCGAACGTTCACGCAGGTCTTTGTAAACGCTGCCCTGCACAATTGGAAACAAAGCCTGGTCGTATCCGTATTTTGGATAGGTGCTGTTAAAACGGGTGATGCAGCGGTCAAGCCACCTGTGTGTGAGATCGAGGGAGTTTTTGGCGTATTTGTAATCGCAGGGATAAGGTGTGCATTCATCGAAGGCCATGATGATGTCGGCACCGATGATGCGCTGAATGTCCATTACATTTTCGGGCGAAAAAAAATGTTTGCTGCCGTCGATGTGACTTTTAAAAGTGGCCCCTTCTTCACTCAGCTTTCTCTGGTTGGCAAGAGAAAAGATCTGGTATCCGCCACTGTCGGTTAAAATGGGAAGATCCCAGCCGTTGAATTTGTGAAGCCCGCCTGCCGCCTCGATGGTATTTAAACCCGGACGCAGGTACAGGTGATAAGTATTGCCAAGAATGATCTTTGCCTGGATGTCTTCTTTCAGTTCACGCTGGTGAACAGCTTTTACTGTGCCTGCAGTGCCCACCGGCATGAATATCGGGGTGGGAATGTCGCCGTGGCCGGTATGCAGAATTCCCGCGCGAGCTTTCGACTGTTTGTCGTTATGTTGTAAAGTAAATTTCAAAGGCTTTAAAGATATTAAATATTCCGCGTTGGTGAAGGGCTTAACGGCTTTCGGGCACCGGGGAAAACAGTTTTTGGAAAAGTGTGAGAACGTCTTTCATGTGATCAAAACGGTGATCGGCCAGTGCAAATTGTCTGAACGACGCGTGTTCGTCGTCGGGCACCGCAATTACCTGCATCTGGGCGGCTTTGGCGGCAATGATCCCGTTCAGCGAATCCTCAATCACTATGCACTCGCCGGGTTTGCAGTTGAGTTCCGCCGCGCATTTTAAAAACACTTCGGGATGTGGTTTGCCGTAAGCCAGGTGTTCGGCCGAGACACAGGCATGGAAAAGCGCGGCGATATTGAGTTTTTTCAGCACCGCGTGCATGAGTTCGTGTGAGGACGAAGTGGCCAGACCGATCCGGAGCCTGTTTTTGACACAAAAATCAAGGATTTCAGGAATATGCCCTATCGCCTGACCCTCCTCCGCGATGTGCTCGAGTAAAAGTGCCATGATCCTTTTTTCAACCTCGCCGGGATTGGCTGTATTATTAAAGTGTTTTTGCCATACCCTGATCACTTCACCGATGCGCATTCCCATGGTTTGCCTGCATTCTGTTTCCGTAACAGGCATGCCAAATTCTCCAAAACCCTTTATCATGGCCCGTCGCCAGAGGTGTTCGCTGTTAATCAGCACCCCGTCCATGTCAAAAATCACCGCTTTTATCGCGCCCTGCATTGTTAATTATTTTGTTTAATAAATGCAAAGATATTCTATTTTGCAGCCTGTGCCCTCATAACTTTGCACTATGTTTTTCCCTGAGTTCAAGGAGTTTGGAGTGCCGGAGGTTCTGAGTGTGGTGGCCGCTCTCGCTTTTATTTTAATCCTTATCAATTATTTAGTCCAATACCTGCCGGTGTCGCTTTTTAAAAAGGCGTCTGTAAGTGAACCCATCCTGCCGGCGGTTTCGGTGATCATCTGTGCCCGCAACGAGGATGAAAATCTGACGGAATACCTGCCAAAGGTAATGACACAGGAATATCCCAATTTTGAAGTAATTGTGGTGAACGACTGCAGCTGGGACAATACCGAGAATGTGATCGACGAGTTTTCGAAGATTTTTCCCAACCTGCGGAAGGCCAATATCAAAGAGGACGCCTATTACAAACACGGGAAAAAGTTTGCCATGCTGGTGGGGATCAAAGCCGCAAAAAACAAACACCTATTGTTTACCGATGCAGATTGTTTTCCCACGGGAAATAACTGGCTCCGTGAAATGGCGGGCGAGTTCAGCACCGAAAAAGAGATAGTACTCGGTTACGGCGCTTACGATCGTGCTCCGGGACTGCTTAATAAACTCATCCGTTTTGATGCTTTTACCATCGGCCTTCAGTTTCTTTCTGCGGCGATCAAAAAAAAGCCTTATATGGGCGTGGGCCGCAACCTGGCGTATACCAGCGATTTGTTTTTTCGCGAAAAGGGATTTTCGAAACACTACCACATCAATTCGGGCGACGATGATCTGTTTGTGAATCAGGCCGCGAACAATAAAAACACGGCAGTATGTATCAGCAAGGATGCCATCACTTATTCAAAACCAAAAAAAACATTTAAAGACTGGCGTATTCAGAAAGCCCGGCATTTGAGTACCGCGCCGCTGTATAAAAGCGCAACCAAATCAAGGATCTTCTTTAACTATTTTTCACAATATTTTTTCTACGCCAGTTTAATCGCATTAGCTTTTTCGACAAGATCGGTTCTGCTGATCCCAGTGTTCCTTTTTTTAAAGGTAATTGTGCAATTACTTGTGCTGAACAAAGCGGCGAAAAAGCTGGGTGAGAACGATCTGCTGGCAGCAAGCGCCTTCTATGAGTTGGCA
>CAZFCR010000284.1:0-5062 GCA_964517305.1 uncultured Akkermansia sp. | reverse complement strand
TCTTTGTAATTGACTTTTGTTTTGCCCAGATTGATCTTAAAACGTTCAGGACTTTCGTTCTTTTTTTTTGATTTGGCAGGTTTTTCTTTAACCGGTTGCTGAATCACGGTGATCTGTTCGGTACGTGAGGCTTTAAGCGTGTTGAACCAGTCGTTCAGCTTAAAAACAAAAAAACCTACTCCGGCTATCAGACCTATTGATACACCAAAAACAAATGGTGCTATTTTCCTTTTCAATTGCATTGAATTTACGTGTAAATGTAACAAAATTCCCACCCCGAAAATCCGGCGCTTACAAATTTATCTGCCGCAACGCCCGCCGGTTAAGGTTTGTTAAAAACAAATGTGTGGCGTAACACCAGCATTAAATTTGTATTAACAGAGTAAAGCAAACAAATCACACGACTATGAGAAAAACGATTTCAACAGTTATTGCAGCATTTTTCGGCGGGGTTGTGGCAATCGGCGGCGCACATTTTATGGAGAATAACTCCGTAGAAAAAACAAGCCAGGTTACACATCCCGAAAGATCCAACTACAAGCTGGTCAATTATAATCCCGCTACAGCCGGGCAGTTTACAGACTTTACCATGGCCGCAGAAAAGTCGGTCAATTCGGTAGTTCACATCAAAACCGTGAGTCAGCAGGTTAACAACCTCAACTACGATCCATTTGCGGAGTTGTTTTTTGGTCCGCAAAAACGCCAGCAACAATTTGAGCAACATGGTAGCGGCAGCGGCGTCATCATCAGCCATGATGGTTACATCGTTACCAACAACCACGTAGTTGCCGGGTCAGATAAAATCGAAGTGACGCTTAACGACAAACGCATTTATGAAGCCGAACTGATAGGAACAGATCCCAGCACTGATGTAGCTTTGCTGAAGATCAGTGAAAAAGATCTCCCGTTTCTGAACTACGGCAACAGTGATGCTGTAAAAGTGGGCGAATGGGCCCTGGCCGTTGGGAATCCTTTTAACCTCAACAGCACGGTTACTGCCGGCATCATCAGCGCCAAGGGAAGAAACAATATTTTGAGCGGCAACAAAAGGCCAATTGAATCATTTATTCAGACCGACGCAGCAGTAAATCCCGGTAACAGTGGCGGCGCGCTGGTAAATACCGATGGCGAACTCATTGGCATCAACACAGCTATTGCGTCGAGCAACGGGGCCTACCAGGGATACTCCTTTGCAGTTCCGGTAAACATTGTGAAAAAGATCGTGAGCGATCTGGTTGAATTCGGCACTGTTCAGCGCGCATACATTGGTGTAGGCATCCAGGACATTGACGCGAAATTTGCCGCTGAGAAAAACATCAGACAGTTAAAAGGCATTTACGTAAACGGTCTCACCGAAGGCGGCAGCGCGCAGGAAGCAGGCATCCGCGAAGGCGATGTGATCACCAGCGTACAGGAAGTGCCTGTTTCATCGGTGAGCGAATTACAGGAGCAGATCAGCCGTTACCGTCCAGGGGACAAGATCTCTGTTTCAGTACTCCGCAATAACAAAGAAACCACCTTGCCTGTTATTCTGAAGACATTCGACAACAGTACCCGCCTGGTAAACAAGAGTGAACTGGTGAAAAAATCGACCGAGGCCCTTGGTGCAGAGTTTGAAGAGATGGACGCCGAAGAGTTGCAGAAATTCAGGCTTGAAAATGGCCTCCGGATCAGTCGCATGAAACCCGGCAAACTTTCTACCATTGGAATCCAGGAAGGGTTTATTGTAACCACCATTGACAAGAAAAAAGTAAGCACCGTAAAAGACATTCAGAATTATTTGTCCAATAAAACCGGTGTTGTGATCATCGAAGGGTTTTATCCCAACGGCATGAGAGCAGCTTACAGCTTTCCGTTATAAAACAAAAAAAATGTTTTAGTCAAAGCGACGTCTCTTCGGGCGTCGCTTTTTTTTGGTATCAGTATTGCATTACCAATAAAACAAATCCGTTACTTTTACGGTTATTATACACATGAGGATATACCTTACCGTTTTGTTCTTCCTTTTTACCAACCTCAGCCTGCCTGCGCAGGTAAAAAGCCGTTCAGAACAACTCGACTCCCTCAGGTTAAAACTCAGCAAAGACTCCGCGCAGATCTATCGCAATACCATCGCGCGACCCTATCTCCGTCTTGAAAACAGGCGTTCGTTCATTGAAACAGAAAAAGTCAGCTTCCTTGGATTTCTAGCCGGTGCCACTTTGTATGACAGACACATTGTATGTGCCGGTTTTTATTTTCTTCCCAAACGCTCGGCAGACTGGATCACGCCCGAGCCGAGGACAAAGAGTCAGAAATTCTCGAGGTTCAGTTACGTTAACTTTTCGTATCAGTACATCCTGCTCAACTTCCGTTATCTGCAGCTCAACACGCCCTTTGAAGTGGGTTATGGCAATTATAAAACAGAAGAAAAAAACCTGCTGACTTTGCAGGACACCATCCGCGCGGGTAATTTTATTCCCTTCGGCCTTGGACTTCAGCTCATTCTCAAACCCCTTCGCTGGGCGGGTCTTTCAGCCAGCGGCGGATACCGTTACGTTAAACACGATCCCATCAGCCTCAGTTTTAATGGCTGGTATTATTCCTTTGGCGTCTGGGTAGATGCCCGTTATCTGTTCAGGGCCACGCGCTTTCATTACGCGAAAAAACAATATCGCCGCGCAATCGCCGGCCTCGATTAACACCTTTTATCCTCGCTGTTTTCTGCTTCGCGTAAAAAATTTTATCTTTGCGACCTAAAATTAAAACCATGTCCACAACAGCAAGCAAAAAAGGCCCGGTTTCGGGTTTCATAGAGCATCACTATAAACATTTTAACGCGGCAGCTCTTGTTGATGCTGCAAAAGGATACGAAACACACCTTACGGAAGGCGGCAAAATGATGGTGACGCTTGCGGGCGCCATGAGCACTGCAGAACTTGGAAAATCACTCGCGGAGATGATCCGTCAGGGAAAGATCGACATCATTTCATGTACCGGCGCCAACCTTGAGGAAGACATCATGAATCTGGTGGCGCACAGTCATTATAAAAGAGTTCCCAATTACCGCGATCTTTCGCCACAGGATGAGTGGGACTTGCTGGAAAATCATTACAACCGCGTAACAGACACCTGTATTCCTGAAGAAGAAGCTTTCCGCCGTTTACAGAAACACATTCATAAGATCTGGAAAGATGCTGATACTGCCGGTGAGAGATATTTCCCGCATGAATTTATGTACAAGATCCTGAACAGCGGCGAACTGAAACAATATTACGAGATCGATCCTAAGGACAGCTGGATGCTTGCCGCGGCCGAACGCAATCTGCCGATTGTTGTGCCGGGCTGGGAAGACAGTACCATGGGAAATATCTTCGCTTCTTATGTGATCAAAGGCGAGATCAAAGCAAGCACCATGAAAAGCGGTATTGAATACATGGCCTGGCTGGCCGACTGGTATGTAAAAAACAGCGAAGGAAAAGGACTTGGTTTTTTCCAGATCGGGGGCGGCATCGCGGGAGATTTCCCTATCTGTGTGGTTCCAATGCTTTACCAGGACATGGAAATGGAAAACATTCCTTTCTGGAGTTACTTCTGCCAGATCTCTGATTCAACCACCTCATATGGTTCATACTCGGGCGCTGTTCCAAATGAAAAGATCACCTGGGGCAAGCTGGATATCCACACACCAAAATTTATTGTTGAAAGCGACGCAACCATTGTAGCGCCTCTCATTTTCGCCTGGATCCTTGGTTGGTAAAATAATTTTAATGCATAAAAAAAGGGGTTGTTTCAAAAAACAGCCCCTTTTTAGTTTTATTAAATCAAAAATTAAACGTGCAGACTGGCTTTCTTTTCAAGCAGTTCTTCGTTTGTTTCCACATTGTCTTCATCCTTGATACAACAGTCTACGGGACATACCGCAGCGCATTGCGGCTCATCATGAAAGCCAACGCATTCAGTACATTTATCGCTTACTATAAAATAAACATCCATGCTCTTAGGTGTTTGCGGATCATCAGCATTCACTTCCAGCCCGCTGTTGTGGCCTTTAAACATGCCTTTTACTCCTGTACCGTCGGCGAAACGCCATTCAGCTCCTCCTTCGTAGATGGCATTATTAGGACATTCCGGCTCGCAGGCGCCGCAATTAATGCACTCATCTGTTATCTTAATTGCCATTTTTTTACTTAGTTTTGTTTTTCGCTATAAGTCTACAAATATACGACCAAAATCAATGACTTTAAAACAAAGAACAGAGGCATTTGTTCAAACCGGAGCCTTTATCAAAAGGCATTTTTCCGGACAACACTTACCAGAAGAGACACGCCTCCACGAGGGACTGGACAAAGTCATAGAAATTGCCCATACCTATAACAACTGGTTTATTCCAAAATTTGTTAACCACGCCCTCGCTGCTATAGGAGATTACCTGAACACTGAATCCCTTGAGCGTTTTACAAAGGACATCACTGAAAAAGAACCAAAAACAATTGCCGTGGTATGTGCGGGAAATGTGCCTGTCGTAGGATTTCATGACCTGATGTGTATTCTGTTAACCGGACACAGGGCCCTGATCAAGTTATCAACCGACGACAATATTCTGCTGCCCTTTATTCTGAAGCTGCTTACCCACTACGAGCCGGCTTTGGAACCGCAAATTCTTTTTGCTGAGGGCCGCCTCGCTAACTTCGACGCCATTATTGCGACGGGTAGCGACAATACTGCCAGTCACTTTCATTATTATTTTGGTAAATATCCCAACATCATCCGGAAAAGCCGTACTTCTCTTGCTGTTATTACAGGAAAAGAAACCGCGGAGGACATAAAGAATCTCGGTAACGATATCTTTCTGTACTTTGGATTGGGTTGCCGTAATGTGAGTAAACTGCTTGTTCCGCGCGGTTACAACTTTAATTTTTTCTTCGAGTCCATCATCGACTTTGGCTTTGTAGTGAACAATCAGAAGTATGGCAACAATTACGATTATCACCGTGCCATTTACCTGCTCGAACAGAGCCCTTTCCTGGATAATAACTTTTTGATGATCCGCGAGTCGGTAGACCTCCACTCCCCTGTTGGA
>CAZFCR010000283.1:0-5067 GCA_964517305.1 uncultured Akkermansia sp. | reverse complement strand
ACGCTTAAATTTGATCATCAGGTGGCTTACGACGAAAAAGACACTGTGGGGAAACGTTACAGGCGCCACGATGCCATTGGCACGCCATATTGCATCACCGTGGATCACCAGAGCCTGGAAGACCAGACGGTAACCATCAGACACAGGGATACCATGCAACAGGAAAGGATTAAAATTGAGGCCTTGCCTGAATTCCTTTCAGCACATGTGAGTTTAAAAAGTTTATTGATGACGCTCTAAAATGTCTGGAGCCTTTCCGGCTATTCTGAAATTACATTACGTGTGACCGGATCAATTGTGCCGTCGCTTCAAATTCCTCTTTGCTGAATTTTAATTTGGCGTTTGAAAAATCACAATCGTTGGTGGTATTGATGGGAATGAGATGTACATGCGCGTGTGGCACTTCAAGGCCTATCACCTGCATTGATAAACGTTTACAGGGAATTGCTTTTTTTACAGCCAGTGCTACATTTCTGGAAAACTCCATTAGTCCCAGGTATTCTTCCCGGCTGAGATCAAAAATATAATCTGTTTCTTTTTTGGGGATCACCAGTGTGTGCCCTTTTTTCAACGGAAAGGCGTCAAGAAAAGCGAGGTAATCATCATTCTCCGCAATTTTGTAGCAGGGAATTTCGCCATTTACAATTTTTGTAAAGATGCTGGCCATCAGATGGTGATGTCGGTGATCTCAAAAGTCATTTTTCCTGCAGGCACCTGTACATCCACCTTTTCGCCCACTTTTTTTCCAAGCAATGCCCTTCCGATGGGTGAATCCACAGAGATTTTTCCGGCTTTCAGGTCTGCTTCATTTTCGGCTACCAGTGTATATTTCATGGCGGCGCCATTATTCAGATTTTTGATTTTCACTGTAGTAAGGATGCTGGCCTTACTGAGATCGATTTTTGACTCGTCCACTATCCTTGCGTTGGCAATCACGTCTTCCAATTTGGCAATGCGCAACTCCAGGAGGGCCTGGGCCTCGCGGGCAGCATCATATTCTGCATTTTCGCTCAGGTCGCCTTTGTCGCGGGCTTCTACAATTGCCTGAGTCGCGGCGCGGCGTTCCGAAGTCCTCAGGTGCTGTAACTCATCCTTTAACTTTTGTAATCCTTCTTCTGTGTAATATCCAATTTGCTGTGCCATACGATGTATTTAAAAAATAAAGAATCCCGATAGTTCATCGGGACTCTTACATAAACAAAAATAAGAAATTTATTTTACAGGTTCATTCGCAGACCAAAGGTGTGGGTTCCGCCGAATGGATTTGAAAAACGATAAGAATAATCAAGTCCGATGGTTGATTTTTTCTCGTTAAAAGGCACCTCGAAGGTAACACCGGCTGCAGGTCCTGTAAAGGCGTTGGTACGTGTTTCCCCGCCGAAAATACCGCGTTCTACCAATAAACCGCCCCTGAACATCAGCATTTCCTTCCAGGCATATTCCACCCCAAAAAGTCCGTTGTCGTTGGTAAATGAGTTTGACGTATAGGTTCCGTTGAGGGAAAGACGGTGTTCTTTAGAAAGTCCACTGCTATCGCGCGACAGGAAAAAATCGTAAGACATACCGATATTTACCAGCGCAGGCAATTCAAAGGCTGCAGAACGGTTGTTCACGGTTAGTTCATATTCCCCGGTAACAGAGTTTACGCCTACCTGGCGGCTTAAACCGTCACCAACGTAACGCATTTTAGGTCCCCAGTTCCTGAGGGCGATGCCGATGTGGATCTGATCGTATTTACCGCTGTGGTACTGGATACCTGCGTCAATTGCCATACCGCGGGCCGCTACGTTCGGGATCTGTTCGTTGATGATCTTAAAATTAATACCACCATAAATGTTATCCGAGAACATCTTAGCGTAAGACAGGTTGATGTTCATAAAGGTTGGATTGTAGGTTCCAAGCCCTCCTTCAGGCTGCTCTTCAGTAGTGATCTCGATATTACCGGCATTAATAGAAACAACACCAAAACCAATGGTTCCGGTTTCACCCACACCCTGGGTTAAACCAAAACTGTTGATGTAAATATCGGTTCCCTGTAACCAGTTGGAACGGTTAAAAATGATCTCGGTTTTGCGGGTGAATGCAGATCCGGCGATGTTAAGGAACTGAGCTTCCAAACCACGCACTTTGGCGGAGTTGGAACCTACCATCCCTGCGTTTCTCGCATAAGGATTAATCAGGAGCTGGCTTGCTCCAGCTTGTCCCACACGCTCGGGGTTACCGGCATCCAGTGCTGAAGACAGAATTACGAGGCCTGACAGTGCGATGTATTTTAAATTTCTCTTCATGATCTTTTCGTCTGTTTAATTAGTAGTTCTGAACATCCAGAGGACGCATTACACCGAACCATTTTAAAATCTTTTCACCAACTCCAGGGGCATCAATATGGAAGATGTATAAACCACTTGCTACCGAAATATTGCTCTGGTTTTTAAGATCCCATTCTGCATAAGAGATGCGTTTTGAACGTTTGATGTCATCACCGCCGCCGGCAACGCCGCTGTATTGGTCTTCCTGGTCGCTTACATCGCGTTTGATTGTTCTCACAAGCGTTCCGTTCATTGTAAAGATCTTAATGGTACACTTGTTAGGTACGTTGGTGATCCTTACAAAATTGTCGGTTCTCCTGGCTTCATAAGTTGAAGATCCGTAATACGGATTAGGAACGATCCTGATCAGGTCCAGCGCGTTCTTGGCCACATCCGTCTGATCGTACAGGGTAGCGATATCGCTGGTGTTAAAGGTATAAAGCGGGAAGTTGTTGTTTTTTGGAGCCGCGCTCACGTGTTTTGTCACTACACTTGGATTATTTACACTTACCAGTTTATTAACGTCGCCCGCAAGTTGTGAAGGAATGTCAGCCATACCCGACCAGCCGTAGCGGTAAGGCTTAGACACGTTGATCTGCACGCGTACCTCAGACGGCATTTGTGAAGGATCCTTAAAGGCCACACCGAAACGCGGCATCGGGATCGAGGTCCACATGATATCTCTCTCAAATGCATTTAAAGGCGCGATCCCTAGACTGTTCAGCTGGCTCGGTGTTGAAAGCACTGCCTCCACAAAGAAACCCTGCAAAATTTCCATCATGCGTTTGCCATGATCGTATCTGCCCACGCTTGATGATTTGCCAGACAAGGTTGGTTCCCATTTAAACGTTGAACCACCTGACGAAGGGAAAGTTGAATTTATGGCGTTTCCGCTAAACACATAAACGAAATGTTTGCCTCCGAAAGCATAAGGGTATGGTGTGTTTTCATTAGATGTAGGATTCCATATCATGTCGTCGCCATTATTCTCCCTTTGGTAACTGTCTTCGCCAAACGCCATGTTCAGGCGCTCACCGGTTTCAATGTTAATGGCATAACCCGGGAACCATCCCATACCTGTTGTGGAAGTCAGCGCTGCTTCAGCTGCATTAGCCCCGTTCGCGCCATAAGAGATACCTTGTTTGTCAACAGAAGGATGATTCCTTGGCTGGAAAAACAAAGCGTTACCCTGGCTCAACTGAGATTTTTCCTGCATCTCAAGCACCACACAGCGTGTCCATTTAGACTTATCGGGGGTATACACAATGAGTGTAGAACTTAATTTACGTATGTCCACATTGCCTCTGTCGGGGGCACTATTGGTGCTCGGACTACCATATTTTGCAATGTAACGTCCATCCTGTTTCCAGGCCTCTCCACTGAAACCCGGCCCGCAGAAAATACGGGCAGGCGTAGAACCTCCACTTGGTGCGATAGCGTAATAAGATGAGGTTAGCGCATAAGGCGCCCAGGTACCTCCCAGGATCTCACCGAATTGCTGATTTTTATCGTAGAAAGAAATAATTTCAGTGGTCGAGCGTGTATAATAAGCGTCCTCTGTTCCTTCGGTTTTATTGCTACCAGAGCGGATCCAGTTGTAAGGCATTTCACCGTCCTGATCAGCGATCGGATCTAACCAGTCGCTTGTTCCGTTTTCATACGATATTGTGGCGCGGAGAAATGCATTAGGCTGCGGCGCGTAATCGTCTTCCACGGTCAGGAGATTAAAATTGGTAAATTCATTGAGCGACTCGCCCGGATCAGAAGTTTGTTTTACATTAACAGAGAATCCAAGTTCAGGGAAATAAAACTCATTTCCAACTTTGATTTGCTGATAAAGGGTATCACCTGGCAACAGGCCTTTGATATCGGTTGGGTAATAAGCCTTACCTGATCGCAGGTCTTTTAATTCCCAGCTGGTGGTCTCAATGTTAAGAGAAGCAATGGTGCCCGTGTAAGTAGGTGTAGCGGTTTAGCCCGCTGCTACTGTGGAAGCGATCATTGCGTTGTCGGTTATGAGTGGATCGGTGGCTTTAACCCTGTGATTGATAAAACGGAAGCTGAAATCAGAATCCTTTACATTCAGAGGATCAACCACTTTAATGTTGATAGGTCCCTGGGCGTTCTCATAAGTGATCTCTGCTTTGAAGAAATCAGGGGAACTCAAAATAGCCTGTTCCGAAGCGCGGGTCAGTGTTATCAGATTACCACCATTGCCATGGCCTTCAACACGAGTGATCTTAGGACCAAATCCGTAAGCAGATTGTGTAATCGTTCCACCTTTTTCAGTATCTGTATTGTGAGGTGTACCCGCTGCGCGTTTAATTTTACGGCCTTCAAGATAAGGACGTTTTTGACCCTGGAAGTTTTCAGCCGGATCTACCGCAGGTGACACGTCTGGCTTATAAGGCAGGTATTCATTGTGCGCATAAGCTACAGCCAGAAAGAAATACTGTTTGTTATTCACCAGCTTTCTGTTCTCAAGCGTAGAAAAAGCATCTTCTGTGATTCTGAAAGTGGTTGAAATTCCCTGATCAGCACCTTCTACCTTCACCACAGGCGTGAGACCGCCTGCGAGACTGTTCTGTTCATAATTCACTAAACGGCCTTTACCATTGGCGACGTCGCACTGAAATACCGGAATGGCTTTTGACCTGTCGTTAAGATCTGTAGAAGTAACACGGTCGTCGCGCACCTGGTAAACGATGTAACCTTCAAAACGGTAAGTTTTGTCAGGATTTCTGAGTGCCTGGATAGT
>CAZFCR010000282.1:4188-5072 GCA_964517305.1 uncultured Akkermansia sp. | reverse complement strand
AGCTCCGGTGGTTGAGCTAGTCGAAACCACCTTTCCAATAATCTTCATATCAAAAGGGCGCTTCGATAACCGGGGCTTCGACCAGCTCAGCCGCCGGGTTTTCAGACTAGTCGTAAATTGTCCAATCGTAAATCGTAAATTACTTCGTACTCACCCGCGCCCCGCAACCCTGTCAAGTCCCTGGGCACAAAGCAGCGCATAGCGCGGAGTTTCCTACCTTACCAACACTTCTGCAATGGCACCAATCACCAAATGAGCGCTTGAATATTGTCCCTCCCAGCGATTGTTATCCTTACTCATAATGTCATAAACCCTGTCGAGCGCGCTTACGGTTTCGCAAATAAGTGTGTTGACGTTGGTAGCAAGGTGGGGACCAAAATGCCAGCCCGACAAAACAATGCGATCGTAAGAAGGTCTGCTCACATCGGGCAGGATCCAGTTGACGCGTACCCTGATCTCATAGTCGGCTTCACGCATCAGGATGGCAATGATCTCGGGGCTTAGCGCCGTGTTGTCGAACTTGCTGTAAGAAACGATCTGATCGTAAAATTCTCTTGAAGCAAGGATTTCGTTGGTTTTTTCAACGGCTATCTGCACTCTTTTAGATAAACCGGTGTAACGAAGTCTGACGTTTTTCATGAGGTGGATTTTAATATTGGTAAAGATTCAGACCGAGTACAGTAATGTCGTCTGTCTGTTCGTCAACAGGGCCCATCCACGCCTTCAGCTCTTCGTCTAACAGACGTTTTTGCGCGGGCATGGGATGGTCCTGGATCGACAATAACAACTGCCTGAATCTGGCTGCATTAAATTTTTTGTTGTGCCGGCCTCCGGTTTGCGCCGCATAACCGTCGCTAAACAGATACACGGTGTCACTGTGATTA
>CAZFCR010000282.1:448-4178 GCA_964517305.1 uncultured Akkermansia sp. | reverse complement strand
GTGTGAACGCGCGTTGTGAACCTCCAAATCTTGGTCCCACCGGAAAACGGTCGGCCGGCAATTTTTCAAGTGTATTTTGTCTCGTCAGGTAAATGGAGTTCAGCGCGGCCGCATATTCAAGTTCGGGGTGATGAGGATTAAAAGCTATCAGCGCCATGCGTATAAAGGATTGTTCTCCGCAACCGTTTTCATTGTTGAATAAACTATAGAATTCAGCATTTACTTCATCCAGGATTTCTGCGGGATGTTTTCCGGGAAGATTCTCAAGCGCTGCAGTTAATAAATGACAGGCGATAATGGCGTTGTGCGCGGCACGGATGGATTGTCCTGTGCAGTCTCCTACACCTATGTAAGTTTTGTCGCCGCTTTTTTCTGCCCAGCAAAAATCTCCACTTAACTGCTGTCGCGGTAAACTCAGTAAAAAGGACTTCGGTACAAGCTGCCGGATTTTTTCCTGCGAAGTGTTCACGAGATTTTGCAGTGTGATCACCTGCTGCTGAAGTTGGGCGGTGTCGGGCAACGCGTTTTCACCGTCTGTATGCATTGAAAACAAAGCACTATTGGCATCCCTGACCTTTAAATGTATGTTATCAGTTTTTTGAGGCTGCATGACTTCAAACATTGGAGTTTAAAAACATTTTTGTTGCAGTTTGAAGTTACCGGGTTGATCCATGCCCGTCAATCCGTATTTATACGGTATTTTTTCTCCGTATAAATACGGAGGTACTTATCCGTATTTATACGGAGATTTTGAATCAAATTTCGGCTCATCGTGCTGATAATCAATAAATGCATGCATTTGAATGGATGCAATTTTGCCGATGGTATGCTTCATAAGCTTATCTTCGCAAACACACAATCCACTTAAAATGTCTACAACAGATCCAAACATCATCAGTTTAACGGAAGCGGCTGCGCTGACAAAAAATTTCAGGGATAACAACCCGGTAACTGCCATCATTGCACAAAAGCTGGGCAAGAGCGCCATTCAGGCCATACTGGATCAGACGAGCTGCGTTGATCTGCGGGCATATTACGCACAAACCGATACCGGCACGCCAACACTGGTGTTTGTAGGTGTGGATTCAAATGGCGACGACATCATAACCGGTGTGATAGCTGACAGAGCTGCCGCTTGCCCCCTTAACTGCAGTTCAGCAAATGCCCTCAACAGTGATGTTTAATTTTTCGGAAACGTTTTTCAGATGAGTTTGGTAGAAAAAGGCTTGTGGTTTATCGCTTTAGCGAAAGTAATCGCAGATTTTACCTTGCTGATTGCAGTTTTTTGCTGGCGCAGAACGCCGGTTGCACTCAGACCGTTTTCAATCCTGATTATACTTTTTCCTTTTTTTGATCTGACCGTCGATCTGTCTTATTTTTCATTTACATCTTATAGTCATTTTATAAGGGTGCTCACACTCACAGAGGTGTGCCTGATCAGTTATTTTTATCATCTTTTTTATAAAGAATTTTTCAGAACGCGGCTTTTTATTATCGCTCCCATTGTTTGTCTGCTGGTAATTTTAGCAGAACTGTTTATACGTGGCGAAAATACGCGGCCCGAATTTGCCTCAGCCTTTGAATGTCTGCTGATGATGGCCTACGCCTTGTATTTTTATTATTTTGTGCTGAGCAGACTGGTGTTTCCGGACTTGCTGGATTCTCCTTTTTTCTGGGTCAACACAGCCACCCTGGTGTATTATTCCATGAGCCTTTTTGTGTTTTCGTTCATTGGCTACCTTAATGTTATGATTGAACACCGCCAGGTTTTTTATCCATTTATCCATTCTTCCGCTTATATTGCGTTTGATATTTTATTCATGATCGCCTATTGGAAAATGCGCAGGAAATAAACATCTTAACTGTAGTGGCAGTGGGAACACTGGCCATTTTTCTGCTTGTGCTGTTCATCATCGTTGTGGTGGTGAGTTATCAGAAACGCATGCTCCAGAGCCGCAACAGCATGCGCGACCAGGCCATTGAAATTGCCGAAAAAGAAAGAGAAAATGTGGCGCGGGCCATGCATGATGACGTAGGATTTATCCTCAGCATGTTAAAGATCAGGCTGGAGATGATGACACGCAACCGGGAAGACGCAGAATCGTTCAATGAACTGGTAGCAGATGGCAACAGCATGATCGAACAATCACTGGAATCGGTGCGGGCCATTTATAACGATGTGTTACCACCCACACTCATGAAATTCGGGTTTGTGCGCGGCCTCAGGGAATTGTGTCTGCAGATCAGCGCCTCTGAAGTGATACAGGCGCGGTTTGAAAGCAATGTTGAGGTGGTTGAACTGGATGAACGTCCGCGGATCAAGATCTTCAGGCTGCTGAAAGAAGTGCTCAACAACCTGATCAAACACGGACAGCCCACAACGATTGATTTAAAACTGATGCAGAGCGGAAACGTACTCGAGGTAACTTTTGTTCACAATGGTACCGGCATCACCACCAAAGAGATCCGCAAACTTTCTGAAAATTCCAAAGGACTTGGTCTAAAGAGCATTATCAATACGGTTGATCTGATGAAAGGTGACATTCAATACCGTGTAAAAGCGGATCACAACGAGATTTTTATTTATCTGCCCATAAAGTAAATTTATGCTGCCTAAGAAAAAATTGCCGTCCAATATCAAGGTTGCCGTGGTTGACGACCAGGCGCTTTTCAGAGCAGGTATCATATCGCTTTTAAAAGATTACGACAATATTTCTGTGATCATGGAAGCGCCCAACGGCAAGGTGCTGCTTGAACAGTTAAAACGACAGACGCCCCACCTGGTATTGCTGGATATTGAGATGCCGGAAATGAACGGTGTTGAAACTACGGTGAGGCTCAGGGAAAAATATCCCGATGTAAAAATAATTATTCTCACGCTGCACAACGAGGAGGGTTTTATCTACGAACTCATTACCAGGGGAGCCAACGGTTTTTTGCCGAAAGACAAAACAGTTGAGGAAGTGGTTGACGCCATTTACGCGGTAATGGAAACAGGCGAGTACCACAGCAAAGAAATAACACGCGCCTTATTAAATGGTTCGCGCGGCATGGTAAAAGGAGTTGCAGTACCTGCGCAGCTTACCGATAAAGAGCTGGAAGTGCTGCGTTTGATCTGCGAACAGAAAACCAATAAAGAAATTGCGGAACTGATGTCGGTGAGCACACGAACAGTAGAAACGCACCGCGATAGTTTATTAAATAAAACAGAGGCCAAAAACACCGCCGGCCTGGTGATGTACGCCATGAAGAACAAATTGTTTCCCGACGCCTGACGGGGTTCAGCTGATCTTGCCAAGCGCTGCGTTAACAGCGGTTTCAATGTCTTTTTGAATGTTGGTGTAACTGCCCTTTACAAATTTTTCTCCTGTTACTTTTTCGTACAGTTCAATGTAACGCGCGCTGATCTCATTGATCCAGTCCTGGTTCATCTCGGGTACTTTTTGCCCGTCTTTCCCCTGAAATCCATTGTCGATCAGCCATTTTCTCACAAACTCCTTGCTCAGCTGTTTTTGTTCTTCACCTTTTTGCTGACGCGCATCATAACCTTCTTTGTAAAAATAGCGTGAAGAGTCAGGGGTATGAATTTCATCCATAAGACAGATCTTGCCCTCGTAAAGTCCGAATTCATATTTAGTATCCACGAGTATCAGGCCCATTTTGCCGGCAATTTCCTGCCCGCGCTGGTAAAGCGCAAGTGTATAAACCTCGAGTTGTTTGTAATTTGATT
>CAZFCR010000282.1:0-438 GCA_964517305.1 uncultured Akkermansia sp. | reverse complement strand
CTTACAATGCCCTGCCTGATGATCTCTTCGCGGCTAATGTCCTCATCGTGACCTTCTGATGCTTTGGTGGTAGGCGTGATGATGGGTTGGGGCAGACGGTCGTTTTCTTTTAATCCTTCCGGCAATTTTACGCCGCAGAGTTCACGAAGTCCGCTTTTATACGTCCTTGCTGCATGTCCGGCAAGATATCCGCGCACCACCATCTCCACCTTAAATGGCTGGCACATGCGGCCAATGCTCACGTTGGGATGCGGCGAACTGATGAGCCAGTTGGGCACGATGTCGCTGGTTGCCTCAAGAAAACGTGCGGCGATCTGGTTGAGCACTTGTCCCTTGTATGGAATGCCTTTTGGCAATACCACGTCGAACGCGCTGATGCGGTCGCTCGCGATCATAACGAGGATCTTTTCGCCGATGGTATACACATCGCGTACTTTG
>CAZFCR010000281.1:0-5074 GCA_964517305.1 uncultured Akkermansia sp. | reverse complement strand
CTCAGCGTCATTTATCCGTTTCCCGAGCCGCAAGCATTGATCCTGCTCAGTGGTTACAGCTGCTGGGCCCTGATCATTTTTGTGTGTTACCGCTTAATAAAAAAACAAAAGACGGCGACTGTGATGGCGCTCCTGTTTATTCTTGCCAATCTCGTCCTCGTGCTCCAGTTCATTCCATTTGGAGAAGTGTTGTATGCCGACCGTTACATGTACCTGCCCCTGCTGGGCTTTGCCTGGTTATTGGGTGTGCTGACTGAAAAATTAAAACTCTCCACGCAGGTTTTTACATTGGTCATCGCTATTTTATTGGGTATTCTCACGTTTCAGAGAAGCGGCCTCTGGCGCAATGCCATCACGCTCTATGAAGACATCATTAAAAAATACCCTGAACAGTTCATCGCGTTGAACAGTGCCGGCGTGGAAATGATGCGAATGAACGAAGACGAAAAAGCACTCAGTTATTTTAACCGCGCAACCAGTGCTGCACCAAAAAATTACAAGGGTTTTTACAACAAGGGTTTATTACAGCTTAAAAATAATCAGCCTCAGCAAGCCCTCGAAAGTTTTAATCAAAGCCTCGCGCTTTACGATTATCACAAAGCTTATGCGGCACGTGCCTCGGCCTTCCACCTGCTGGGCAAAACAAAAGAGGCCATCAGTGACGCTGAAAAATCCATTCAACTCGACCCGAAAAACCCGAAAGCTTATTTTGTGCTGGGAAACATTTACAGCGAGACCGATCGCCTCAATGAAGCGATGGACCAATACAACACAAGCATTGCCTTAAAAGACGACGAACCCGATTTTTATTTTAAACGTGCCATCACACGGGGAAAAATGCAGAAGTTTAAGGAATGCATCGCCGATCTTGATCTTTGTTTGCAACTGAACCCCGGCTATTACGAAGCCTGGTACTGGAAAGGTGTTGCAAAAGTAAACCTCAACCAGAATCCCTGCGAAGATTTCAGGATCGCCTCACGCCACAACTATCAACCGGCCATTACGGCTGCCCAACAATACTGCAGATGAAAATAACGCTGATACAAACCCGGCTCGCCTGGGAACAACCTGAAAAAAACCGCGCGCATTTCGGACAACTCATCAATTCTATTTCAGAAAACACCGATCTCATCATTCTGCCCGAAATGTTTACCACCGGCTTTACCATGGCGCCCGAAAAAAATGCAGAGCCTGCCGAAGGCGCGACGCTGGCCTGGATGCGGGAAATGGCAACGAAAAAAAAGGCGGTGATCTGCGGCAGCGTTTCAGTGGCAGAAAATAAAAAATTCTACAACCGTCTTTATTGGGTGGAACCGCAGGGGTCTTACAAAACATACGACAAACGTCATCTGTTTCGCATGGCGGATGAGGACCAACACTACACGGCAGGCAATAAAAAACTGATCACTGAATTAAAAGGCTGGAAACTCTGCCCGCTCGTATGTTACGATCTGCGTTTCCCTGTGTGGAGCCGCAACCGTTTTAAAAATGGTTCCTGGGATTACGATGTGCTTATCTACGTTGCCAACTGGCCCGCGGTGCGCGCTTATCCCTGGAAACAATTGTTGATAGCACGCGCCATCGAAAACCAGTGTTATGTGATTGGCCTTAACCGCATCGGAGAAGATGGCAATGGCTACGATCATTCCGGCGACAGCCTTGTGATAGGTCCGAAAGGCGAAGTCCTCAGCGCAATACCACCGTCACAGGAAAACGTGTTCACCATTTCGCTTGATAAAACCAGTCTGGAAGAATTCCGTACAAAATTTCCCGCGGGTCTCGACGCCGATGATTTTGAAATAAAATTCTAAACAGTTTTGAGTGCCTGTACCGAGCGGCTGTGCTCAAAGGCCCACACGTTCAGCAGCAGCAACAGCATCCCGTAAAAAGTATCTTCAATGGGGATGGTGAACATACGAACGCCTAAATTTTCATAGTCGTTGTAAATTACCACCGGTGCATCGGTGAAGCAGCCGGTTAACACGCCGTTGGATAAAAAGAAGGGCAGCAGGATCAGCAAAAACGAGATCATAAAGGTTTTTAAAAACGGTGCGCGGCTGTGAACCAGCCAGAACAACACAAGGGCCAGCAGGAAAAAAGTAATGGCGGTATAAAGCCGGTCGTAAAAAAACAACCCGGTGATCAGCAGCGCGAAAGCGAGAAACAGAACAGTCACATAAAAATTCTGAGTGGCAGGCCTGATGGTGAACAAGGTTTCACAACAGTAAAAAGTAAACACACAGGCGTAAGGGATGCAGATGAAAAACAAAACTTCTTCAATGGGCATGTTGTAAATAAAAACACCAGTGAGGTAATCGGGATTAAAACGCCACACACCCAGGTTGGTAAAAATGCTGTCCCACACCAGGAAAAACAGTGCAACACCAAGACAGGGTTTCCAGAAATATTTTAACTGTTTGTGAAACTGAATTCTTGGATGAAAAGAAAACAGCAAGGGGAAAATGATGCAGAAAAAATCAACCCAGAGATAAGTAAAATGTTTGTCGGTCATTTGTTCCTCAGACTTTCTTTGTAATATTTAAGCGGCACCCACAACATGCCAAAACATTCTCCCTCGTGTTTGTCGAGGTGTTTGTGATGCACTTTGTGAGCCTTGCGAAGCGCGCGGAAATAAAAATTATTGGTGCGGGTAAAAAGACGAAACCGCTGGTGGATAAAAATATCGTGCACCACAAAATAAGCGATGCCGTAAAACAGGATGCCCATGCCGATAAAAAACAAAAACTGAAGCGAAGGCACAAAGGCGCCCAGCGCAAAAAGCGCAATGGACGGGATGGCGAAAATGATAAAAAAAGCATCGTTCTTCTCAAACACAGCGTCGGTGCGCGGCTGATGGTGGTCTTCGTGCAATACCCAGAGCCAGCCGTGCATGATGTATTTGTGAGAGAACCAGGTAACACCTTCCATCAGTACAAAAGTGATAATGATAATCAGTACGTTCATTTTTATAAATTTTATAATGCCGGGGACAAAACACGCTTTTCAGCATCGTTCAGTTCGTCCGACTGTTTTAAAAAATCCAGGACCCTCGCACGCAGGTCGGTATCCTTAATATCCCCTGTTTTTAACCAGGCCATTAGTTTTAATTTGTCTTCCGTTTTGTTTCTGTAATAACCCAAAAAGGCCGGCAGATTGGATTGCACAGAAAAACGAAGGTACAACAATTCAATATTTCCTGGTGAACGGGTAATGGCGGCCTCGAGGCGGTTTTTACCCTCGCGGAAATAAGACAGTTTTTGCATAGGACTACCTGCGTATTTACTCATCATCAAATACGACATGGCGGCGTAACCCTTCAGCACCTCGTTATCGGAGTCGAGTGCTGCCGATCGTTTAAACATCAGCTGCGCCGCTTCTTCGCTCGTTGCGGCACGTGTTAACAGTTCGCGAAAAAAAAGAACATCTTTTCCGGGAATTAAAAACAGCCACAAAATAAAAAGCGTTTTCATATGAGTCTGAAAGTATGTCTTACATAAGAGGTAAACAGCAAAAGCATTTTTTCGTGCGCGGGAATGCGGATACGGCCATTGAGGATCTTACCCGGACTGGTTTTCCTGATCTTGTTGAATAAACTTTTGTAATAAATGTAGGCCACATACACGCCGAACCGGGAGCTGGCCGGTAAAACACGGATGCCACGCAGCGCTTCGCGAAAATCTTCCTCAATCTCCAGTTCAATGTTCACTTTGTCGGGCTGATCAAAGGTCTCCATGTTAACGCCCGGAAAATAAGTGCGCTCCAGCTGTTTATAATCCGCCTGCATATCGCGCAAAAAGTTGACCTTTTGGAAAGCCGCGCCCAGCTTCATGGCGAAGGGTTTCAGAAATTCATACTGGTCTTTGTCATTTTCAGTAAAAACACGCAGGCACATCAGGCCAACTACCTCGGCCGAACCGTAAATGTATTGTTCGTAAGAGCGGGTGTTGTGCATGTTCACGCTCAGGTCGCATTCCATGCTTTTCAGAAAACTGTCTATCAGTTCTTTTTCAATGTTGTAATCATGCACCACTTTCTGAAAGCTGTTCAGGATGGGATTCAGGCTGATCTTCCGTTCAATGGCCTTGTAGGTTTCGTCTTTGAATTCCTTCAGCAGCGTTTCTTTATCAAAACCGTGAAAGGAATCCACGATCTCGTCCGCGAAACGCACAAAACCATAAATGTTATAGATCTGCTCGTGAAATTTTTTGTCCAGGCATAAAATACCCAGCGAAAAACTGGTTGAGTAGGTTTTTGTGGTAATCACGCTCACCTTATTGGAGACTTTGTCGAATAATGCTTTCACACCTTTTCTTTTTTAATGGTTTTATTTACTGATCTTAAATACGCGCCCGCCTGCGCGGCTGCTATCTTGCCCGAAATAATGGCCGGAGGCACGCCTGGTCCTGGCACAGTTAACTGGCCGGTATAAAACAAATTATTCAGGTTTTTGTTCCGGACCGAAGGTTTAAAAACCGCTGTCTGACGCAGTGTATTGGCCAGACCATAAGCGTTGCCGCGAAACGCGTTGTAATCGTTCACAAAATCGTTCACACAATAATTGCGTTTGTAAACAATGTGCTGCTGCACCTTCTCGCCACAAACAGCTTCCAGACGCCGCATTACTTTTTCAAAAACAATTTCCTGTTCGGCAATACTGTCTTCAAGCCCGGCAGCAAGCGGAATCAGGATAAATACATTTTCGTGACCTTCCGGCGCAACGGTGTCATCTGTTTTTGAAGGACAACACACATAAAACAGCGGATCATCGGGCCAGGCTGGTTTCTGGTAAATCTGCGAAGCGTGTTTATTAAAATCAGAATCAAAAAAGAGGTTGTGATGGATGAGGTTCTTTAATTTTTTATTCACACCGATGTAAAAAATAAGGCAGGAAGGTGCCATGGTTTTTTTCTTCCAGTAAGCCGGTGAATAATTCCGTTCTTCTGTTTTTAGCAGGTTCTGTTCTACATGGTGATAGTCGGCCGAGGCAATCACGGCGTCGCTCGCGTAGGTGGCGCCCTTTACATTCAGACCAAGGGTTTTATTACCCGCAGCGATGATTTGCTGAACAGGTGCA
>CAZFCR010000280.1:0-5076 GCA_964517305.1 uncultured Akkermansia sp. | reverse complement strand
ATCTCAGCCGAAAATGGCTACCAAAGTCGCCGGATTTAACGTGTCCAAAGCTAATACGGGTTACATCAACAGCAAAAACCTCGAAAGATACAACGAGGCTTTTGAGAAATAAACATCAGCAGATGATGAAAAGAGAGGCCGCGTTTGTGCGGCCTCTTTTGTTTTACATCTGTGTATCATCGGCACTCGGGCCGTAGGTTCCGGGAATCGGAATATTCAGCAGACGCAGATAAACGCCCAGCTGGGCCCTGTGATGAACGATCTGGCAGTAGGCATGACGGATCGTTTCGAGTCGGTTCTGCTGCATGTAAACCACGTCTCCGTTCCTGAGGGTCCACAGTTCCTCAAGGATGTTGTCTTTACTTTTGCTTAATAAAAGCGAAGCCTCTTCAGCATTTTTATTGTAATACATTACAAGTTCTTCACCGCCATTACAATCCTGCGGGTTGTAGGGAGTTGTGGCAAAGTCGAGGCCATCGGTGTTGATAGCCATGGTGATCCAGGTCGGCAGATCGGCAATGTGCGTGGCAAGGTCCTTCATCTTCATGCTTTTTTCATGCGGTTTCCAGTCGCTTTTATCAGCGGGTACCAGCGCCAGCATTTTTTTTGTCGCAATACTTTCGTGCTCAAGTTCCTTCCGGAACGATTCCATAAATGTGATCATATAAATAATTTTTTTCAAAGGTCAGGGTGGCTGGTGACAACAGTGTGTCAGCAGTGAAAAAATTTATTTCAGATTTTTTAGAGTTGCCTGGGCCAGCTGAGCGACCAGGTTTTTCAGCGAAGCCGGGGAGATGATCCTGGATTTATCGCCAAACATCACATACCAACGTGTAAAACCTTCGAGCGATGTGGTAATAAATGTCATTTCTATGCAATCGTCGAGTTCCTTTTCGGACACATAACCATTGTAATATTTCTGCTCGCCAAAATAATGCCGGATGGACTTGTCAACCTGTATGATCACGGTGTGCAGGTCTTTTTTCTCGCGGGTAATATTTTTCAGATAAGTCTTCAGTGAGGGATGCGTTTTGCCGAATGTTTCTGTGCAGGTTGTTGCCGCCTCAATCCTGTCTACCCTGAAAGTGCGGTATTCTTTCCGTAAATGACAATAAGCAATCAGGTACCAGTTGTTTCCCATCAGGTAAATGCCTACGGGCTCTGTTTTTCTTCTCGAGCCCGACTGGCTGTGATTAGAAAAATATTTTATTTCAAGAATCCGTTTCTGAGCAATACTTTTCAGGATCTCCTGAAGGAAATGGTCGGTTTTGTTTTTGCTTTGCAGATAAGGACTTTTTACCACCTCGATGTGCTCATACATCTGGTTCAGATTGTGTTTGTCATCTGAACGCAACACGGCTTTGATCTTATCGAGGCCATGCGAGTAGATTTTTGAAGTGGCTGAATCTGTAAATTTTTCTACAAGTTTTTCAGCGGTGAGAAACGCAGTCGCCTCTTCCGGACTGAACATCACGGGCGGCAAACGGTAACCTTCACCCAGAGAATATCCTGTGCCCGCCTCGCTTACCACGGGCACACCTGCTTCTTCGAGTGTGCGAACGTCGCGGTAAACAGTGCGCAGACTGATGCCGAAACGGTCGGCAATTTCCTGGCCTTTCACAACCCTCTTGCTTTGCAATTGAATCAGGATGGCTGAAATGCGGTCGATGCGGTTCATAGTTTGCAAAGATGTGAAGAAATTTCTTTGCAGAGGATTTGAGTAATTAACCAGATATAAATAAACTGTTTTATCTGGCTTCCGAATTTGTATTTTTAAACATGACGCGGCTGGTAGTTATTATAATTTTAGTGCTGTCGGTTTTCGGGCTGCCTGCCCAGAAGATCAACCGGATGAATAAAAAGGGCGAACGGTACGGGAAATGGATCAATTACCGTGATTCCGCAAAGACACAGAAATTTTTTGAAGGTCGTTTCCGCCGCGACAAACCGGTGGGCAAAGCCAGGTATTATAACGAAACAGGCGGCACCGACAGACTCGAAATAATGCGTTTCGGCAGGATGAAGACAAAAATGTATTATCCCGATGGCAAATTATTGATGGTGGGAAAAGCGGAGCTGGTTGAGGATTCGGTAAAGTTTCACTATTATTTTTATGGTCGCTGGGCTTATTACAATGCTGAGGGCCAGCTGTCGAAATATCTTTATTACGAAAAAGGCAAACTGGTTAAAACTGTAAGAACAGGCAAAAATTTCTCCACACCATTGATCCTGACACTCGAACGGATGGAAGAGGGGTTCCTGAAAAAAAACGACCTGTTGATCAGAAAAATAAATGCAGCAAAAAACGATGCGGTCAAAATTGAAAATATCCAGCGGCAGATAGTACTGAATGACGCCGAAACATTTAACCGGCTCGACAGCATCCTTGCCAAAGGTTATCCCGGTCGTGAGCTGCTCGATGATAAAGTGTACATTCCTTTTTATCTGCTGAATTACGCACCGGCTTGTCACAAAGAAAAATACCTGCCTGTGCTCAAACCAGCCGCTGATCGCGGCGACATTGCCTGGTCTTCGCTGGCCATTTACATAGATAAGATTTATGTTGCCCGGGGTCTGCCGCAGTTATACGGCACACAATATTATTATGAAGGTAAAAAGCAGGTACAATATCCCGTGGCAGATCCGGAGCGTTTGAATGAGAGAAAAAGGGAGATCGGTCTGCGCATTGATTAAACGTGTGTCAAAGTATCAACCACTAGCGAAAGATTCTGTTTTTTAAAAACCCCTCGTCCGTCAGCGCTTCCAAAAAAGAAACAAGATCTTTTTTTTTCTTCCGGCGTAAGATGCAGCGGTTTTATCTTCGTATTTTTTCTGGGATTGTTTTTACCTCCTGAGTCATAATGCTCCACAACGGCCACCAGGTTTGGCACCGATCCATCGTGCATGTAAGGACCCGTTACGGCGACATTGCGCAGGGAAGGGACTTTAAATTTCTCAAGATCATCGTCACTTAAAGTCAAACGCTTGCGGCCAATGTCATTGTACTTTTCGTACAGGCCTGTATTTTCAAACGCGTAATTGGTAAAATTAAAACCGCTGTGACAGGATGAACAATTTGTGCGCTCGCTGAAAAATAAATTCATGCCACGCAGTTGCTGTGCGGTAAGTGCTTTTTTATTTTTCTTTAAAACATACTGATCGTATGCACTGTTGCCACTGAGCAATGTTCGCTGGAAATTTGCAAGGGCCCGGGTAATGACGTAGTAGTCCAGATCGCGGTTGTAAGCCTGTTTTGCAAGTTGTTGGTATTCTGAATTGTTTTGTAAACGTTTGGCTATTTCCAGAATATTGGAGTTAAACTCGTTGTGTTCCTGTATTGGCACCAGCACGTGCATTTCGAGACTCGCTACGCCCCCATCGCGCGTGTAGTAGGGATGATAGGCCACATTGGCGAGAGAAGGTGCATTGCGGGTGCCGGGTTTTTTTTCGGAGCCAGGGCTCAATGCTACTGTATCGCTGAAAGCACGCGAAGGCAAATGGCAGGACGCGCAACTGATGCTGCGGTCATCTGAAAAATTTTTATCGAAGAATAATTTTTTCCCAGCAACCAGCGGGCATCCTTAAACGCGTTGTCCTGCGGAAACACAATGGCCGGAAAACCCGCGGGGACTTCTTTCAGTGAGGAACTGCTGTGATTTAAAACAGCGCAGCAAGCCATCAAAAAACCGGGAAGAACAATCAGTAGTATCCGGCGTTTTAGGTTTCCTGCCCTGGGGAACATGTTTAAAGGAAGATCACCTTTTGGGTGAACAGTGTTTTTTCGTTGTTTTTAATGCTGACAAAATACATGCCTTTTGTATCGAGGTTCAGTTCGGCCGATTGCGCTTCGCTGGTGCTTAAATTTTTGATGAGGCGGCCTGTAAGGTCGGTGATCTCAATGTTGTTGGCACCTTCAGGAAAATTTCCGGAATTGTATCTGAACAAACCTGTGATGGATGGATTCGGATAAACGATCACACCATTGTTCTCCAGTTGCACCTCAGGAATGCCTGTTGTATTCACTGTATTGACAACGGCTGAAAAAACATGGTCGCGGAAATTGGTCAGAAGAGTTGCTGCGATCCCAGTTGCACCATGGGAAACAGCGCCTGCGGAGACATTGATGTCTTTGAGGCCGCGGCGTAATCAGCGTTCAGTGTAATCACCTGCTCGTTGTTAACTGTTGCCGCAGTAGTGGTGAAGGTCTGACTGAAATAGTTGGCATTGCCCAGGGCGTGAACTTCGAAAGTTTTGTCTAATGAAGCGCCGCTGTTGCCGCTCATGGCCACAAAAAAATAACCGGAGGCCCAACCCCAGTGCATGGATGGATTTTTTGGGGCGAGTGGGTGAGTGGATGGCCAGAGTGCAGGATCCTGGTTGTTCTGCGGTGTATTTACACCCACGTAAAATTTAATGCCTTCTACTGTGGTGATGTTTAAACTGCCGAGATCGATGGTTGTGGGTTGTGAAGCGTCCACCAGTGCGTACACGCCCGTAGCAGGGGTTTCCTGGCCACCGTCGTGGATCACGGTAAATTGCGAGAGGTAATACTGGAGCCTGTCCACATCAAAATCATTGCCCAGGTTATTGTTCGAAGCCTGCAACAAGGCAAAATCCTGGTTGAGCAGTTTGTGATTGATCTTTAGCTTCACGGTTTGTTGCGCCACGTTTACATGCGCAAAAATCGCGATGAACAGCAGTGTAAATATTTTTTTCATGCTATTGAAATTTAAAACAAGTTAAGGAAAAAATCAGAGATCTGCATTTAAAAAATAAAAGATCACGACCCGTCTGAATTTTAGGAAAATGGCTTATTATTTAATTAATTTGAGGGTTATTATGTTTTTAATTTAAAACCATCACCATGAAAAAACAACTGATCATTGCGGCATTATCTTTAACGGCTTGTTTGTTTACAGCCTGTAACAACCAAAATAAAACGGAAGACACCAAGACAACCGAAACGGAAACCACGGCGAAATACCAGTGTCCTATGAAATGCGAAGCCGATAAAACTTACGACAAACCGGGGCAGTGTCCTGAATGCAACATGGATCTGGAGAAGGTGGAGGGGTG
>CAZFCR010000279.1:0-5111 GCA_964517305.1 uncultured Akkermansia sp. | reverse complement strand
TTGTGTGGTTATATTTGATCATGATAAGATCTGTTCACAAAGATGATGCCGGGGCGCTTTGCACCATTTATAATCATTACGTCAAAAACACAAGGGTCACCTTTGAGGTGCAGGAAGTTGCCTCTGAGACATTCGCCAAACGCATCAGCGAGATCAGCGCCTCTCATCCCTGGCTGGTTGCCGAAAGGGAAGGGCAGATCATTGGTTACGCGTATGCTTCTCCCTGGCGCGTGCGCGAGGCTTACCGGCTGTCTGTAGAAACTACGGTTTATCTCGCTCCGGGCGAGTCGGGGCAGGGTACAGGCACTTTATTGTATTTGCAGCTTCTGGATGAATTGAGAAGCCGCGGATTTCACACCGCAATCGGGGGAATAGCCTTGCCCAACAACGCCAGTGTTAAACTTCACGAGAAGCTGGGTTTTACAAAAGTGGCACATTTTAAGGAGGTTGGGTATAAAATGGACAGCTGGGTGGATGTAAGTTACTGGCAGAAGTTGCTGGTTTAATCACTTATTTTTGTTTTGGCAGGGAATTTTCATTATCTTTGGCGTCCTGATTTCGCGGATGTGGCGTAATGGCAGCCGCACCAGACTTAGGATCTGGCGCCGCAAGGCGTGGGGGTTCGAGTCCCTTCATCCGCACTGAAAAGCAAAACCCCCGAAAGCTACTGTTTCCGGGGGTTTTTGATTTTTTTCCGATTTGTTAAAATCTACGGAGTAAGGTTTTGGAGTAAGGTTTCTAGCTCTATCTTTTAAAGATTTTTCCATACTTCTTGAACTCCTCGCGCTTGGCGTCCAGCACCACATCATCATCGATATAGTTGCTTTTCAGGATATTCATGCCTTCATGGCCGGTGTCCTTGTACACTTCATCGCCTCTTAGAATGTACAGCGCCGTAATGTATGTTTTACGCAAGTCCTTGAACTTCTTGTCCAATCCTGTACCTATCAGACGATAGTAGTGATTGAATGTTTTTGTGATG
Source organism: uncultured Akkermansia sp. (assembly GCA_964517305.1). Lineage (GTDB taxonomy): Bacteria > Bacteroidota > Bacteroidia > B-17B0 > Aurantibacillaceae > Aurantibacillus. Next base: position 4,129 of record CAZFCR010000279.1, on the reverse strand, counting down.
GTATCCATCATCGTATTACGTGTGCATCTTTCATCGGGCGCTAAGATATACCTGTCACTGCCTTTGAATTTTTCGTAGCCCAACGAAAGCAGAAGCTCCTTCAAATCTTCATTCATGGGAACAATCTTTGTTTCCACTTCATCTTTTGCTAAGGATTTTTTGTGAGCCCGCGTCAGTTTAAAGTGGGTTACCTCGATACCGGACAAGTCGCCGGATCGGGTAAGCTTAATATCTTTCCATCTCATCTGGACCACTTCTTCACGCCTGCCGCCCGTATAGAGCCCCAATTCAAAAGCTGTTTTAAGCCAGGGTTTATAGTAACTTCTAACCTTCCCGCCGCTCTCAGTGAAGATGCTATTTTCTGGGGTAGTAAGTTCCAGTACCTTTTGAAATTCTTCCCAGGATACAGACTTACTGTTTTTCTTTAACTTCTTCTTTTTCATCTCCGCAAAAGGGTCTACGCCGGGGATATTGTACTTTTGCCGAATATACTTGGAGAATTTTTTCACTTCAGCCATATGGTTATTAAAGGTTTTAGGTCTGCATCCTTTGACTTCGACCAGATACTCCTCGAAATACCCAACTGAATTCTCATTAAGCTGAGTGAACAGCAGTATTTTCGTGTCAATATTGTTGTGCTCAAGAGCCAGACATAAATACAACAAAGACCTTTCATAGTGCTTTATGACCCTTGGGGTCCTGTTTTCACGTTTGTGATAAGGAACGCCTTCGTCCCGAATAAAAGCCATAAAGTCTTCGATGCAATCCAATAGCAAAATTGGAACCACAAGTGCTTGCGCGTCTACCTGCTCCCGTTGAAACTGCGTCTCTTTTAGACCCTCCCTGAATTTCTTACATTCGAGCAGGGCATCATCGATGTTCTTTGCATCCAACACTTTGATGCGGGATTTATCTTCGCTCATTGGGATATGCACTTTGTATTTGTACACTAGCTTTCGGCACTTGCATCGCACGTCGCAATCGTACCTATACCATCGTTTGCAAGCGTTACAGAACAGATACAGCCCAGGAATTCTTTGTTTCTTCGTTAGTTTCATTTTTAATATTAAATGGTTTACAAACCGGCTATGCCGCCTTATTACCTTTAAGGGCAGCTTCCAGCTTGTCTTTAAATAGATTGTTTTTTTTTCTTATTGGTTTGTACACTTTATGTCCGACTGATGAAGCTTTCTGCAGAGTGTCCAATGCAGGTATGTTTCCATCTTTATACATGTTGTATACAATCTCCCAGGCATCTCCATGCTGCTTCTTAAGCTTTGCTATGAAAGGCCGCTCAAACGCCTCTCTAAAGTTGGATTCAATGGCGAACTCAGTTCTGCCCTGTTTCAATAGCAGCACATGATTTTGGTTACACCACCTGCGCACTGATCGCAGATCGGTGTAGTTAAGCGATTTCATGATGTCCTCGATGAGAACACTCTTCATCCTATTGTGGTCTGGGATTGTTGTTGGTGACATTATTGTTGTTTTTAAAAAGTGATTTACTTCAAACTAATCGGGGAGCAGTCAAAAAGTCAAGGAGAACGAAAACTTTTTTTCTTTTTTGTTGATCGTGTAGGATATACTTTGTTTTTTGGCTCATTAAGGGTTGTAGAACTTTTATACTTGCTATACCGCGAGCGTCCTATCGCCCGCGGCCTCTTTCTAGAAATTCAAACAGCCCTTTGGATATTTGCTGAGGCGTTGAATTAATGGATAGTTTCTTTCCCGCTGTAAACAGGTGCTTGCAATCCCGGTGCGTTACCTGGAAAAAAAGTTTCAAACTAACCAATACATCATCTATAACCCGCAGGGAATCCGGTTTGTATACCACCAGCCCGTGAGCAGGCCAATACTCCCACTGATTAAAAAGCTCTGGAAGAGCCCTTAACACACAAGGAAAACATATCCCGACTCCTTCGTTGACTTGATTTTTTAATTGTTCCCTCAATTCAATTTCATCATTCTCTGGTGCAGTCTCTTTTAAGTATCGTGCTAGTTTGATGAGTGCAAGCGCGTTATATCTTTGTTTCATTCGATATGTATTAGTGAATTATTGCTGAACTATTATTATTGCTATTTAAAGCGGATTCTAGAAACTCAAGCACCTTTTCGCCAATTTCTCCTGGACGTGCCTGCGGCCCTTGAGTAGCTTTTTCCGAACCCGTTAACCTCTTCGGAATAAACAACTCATACAATTCGAGAATTCCAAGACCGAGAAATTCGCAGAGTGCAGTGCTGTCTGGTAATGTCGGTTCAGGAACGTAAACTACCCTTCCATTAACTATTGACCATTCACTAAACAGCACAGGCATTTCCCTTATGACAAAGGGAAAAATGAAGTTGAATTGCCCTCCGTTTCCCTCATTGAACAGGTACACCTCAAAGTGAACAAAATGAAGATACCGGTTGATTGGATACCTGTCAGCTACTTCCCGACTTTGCAAGTGGGTCGCGAGCAGAAAGAGCCGTAAAAAATTGTTGTCAATATTTCTCATGATTATTCTTCTGTGCGCTCAGGCAATTCCAATTGTTCGATTCTTCTGACAGCTTCTCCCGCAATTCCTCTTACACTTCCGTAAAGACTGGTAGTGCTTGTGAGAACTTTCTGAATTTGCTTCTCCCGCTTTTTCCAGATGGCTTCAAGACTTCTCTTTTCTGACAGGAGGTCTGTCTGCATAGCAGTAAAGCCACTTACAATCGACTCTATTTCCATTCTGAATTCAGGCCCGGTGAGGTAGGTGTACAGCATCCCCATCTTATCCTGCCTGTTTTCATGAACGCTCGCATATTCATCCAATAAAAGCACCGTGTTACGGATCACCGTCACAAGTCCTTTGAATTCATCTATTGAGCAGACCCAAATGCCGTCTATCTGGGTCATGCGGGTAATATTCTTCGGATACGAAGCGGTGACCAAAATGCCAAATTGCACGCCCTTTGTCCGCATGTCCTCCTTGAATTTCCCAATCCATGCCTGGCTCCACTCCTTGGTACGTTTCGCCTCGATATAAATGCTTCCGCAAGCAAGTTTGGTCATTGAATTAACTGTAACCAGAACATCGGCTCCGCGTTGACCCTTTGCAATCTCCTCAATGGTGTCAAGCGGAAATGTTTCCTTAAGCCACTTTTCAATTTCCATCTCCAGCACCTCGCCCTGTAACTGCATGCTTCCCTGCTCTGCCTTCTGTTGTGCAATGGTCAGTTGCTTTTTTAATTGGTCAATGACATTCTCCCGCTCCTGTAGTTTCAGATTGTGTCTCTCGTCCTGTTCCTGTTTGATTTTCTCACGTTCCTGGAGCAGTAGCCGGGTGAATTTCTCTTGTGCTTCAGCCTCTAACCGTTCTGACATCTCCTGCGATTCTCTTTTGAGTTTCTCATATTCAATGCGGGTACGGTTTAACTCTCTCAATTCATTGGACTTTTGTTCCAACTCTTCCCGATAACTTTTAATTTCCTCGCTATTCTCCTGGAGAAGTTGAATTTTGAGTTTTTCGCGCTCTTCTGTCAGCTTTTGCTGCACGGATCGCTGCACAACCTCCTGCAGTTCCGATCTACTACGAGTTAACTCTTCCCTTTCAGAGCGTAACTGCTCTTCTTGCTCGACGAATTTTGAACTTTGTTCTTTCAGTTGAGCCTTAAATTTCTGGTCGTACTCCTCCTGCAATTGATGGTGCAAGAGTGATTCAACTTCAATAGTAAAATTGTGCTCGCACTTAGGGCATTTTATTTTTGTATTTTTCATTTTTATTAGGCCTCCTATTATTTTTTTAGATTAATTGCATTAGCTCAGCCTGATTCTCCACCAGGCAAATCGGCTCATCGAGGTGTCGAATGAACTCATAAAGATTGTTGACAAGGTCATTTGGCGTTGCGTTCAGGTGTAAATGCTTGCCATTGTATCTCTCTGGCATTTGATAACCTGCCACCAACAGATGAAATAGACTATCTGCATCCAGTCCCAGATAATATGCTGCTGCCGCCAGCGAGCACATGCCTGACTTATCACGAAGAATGGGACATCCGCGCTCATTGATACGCCATTCAGAATAGATATTGGGAAACTCCTTGAGTACCCAATAGAAGCATTCAATGCGGTTGTCGCCATTAGCGCTACTGTACTCGATTC
>CAZFCR010000278.1:0-5112 GCA_964517305.1 uncultured Akkermansia sp. | reverse complement strand
GTGATGCTTTCGTGGCCCAGCATCTCCTGAACAGCCCTCAGATCAGCTCCGCCCTCCACCAGGTGTGTGGCAAAAGAGTGTCGCAACGAATGCGGACCCAGTGTTTTTTTGATCCCGGCCCTGGCTGCCAGGTCGCGTACAATGTAAAATACCATCACCCTCGACAATTTTGCGCCCCGGCGGTTCAGGTATACAACATCTTCCGCGTCTTTTTTTACAGGCTGATGCACGCGTACTTCGTGTAAATAACGTTCAAGGGCTTGCCGTGCTATTTTTCCAATAGGCACCAGCCGCTCTTTGTTTCCCTTACCCGTAATCCTCAGGTACTCCTGTTTTAAATAAAGATCTGATATTTTAAGGTTCACCAGTTCACTAACGCGCAGGCCACATCCATAAAGTGTTTCAATAATGCTGACATTCCTTTCTCCCTCTGCCGTGCTCCGGTCGATACAGGTCAGCATTTTTTCTATTTCATCCACACTGAGAAAAACAGGGAGTTTACGCGTTCTTTTAGGTGTTTCTATCAGTTCCGCCGGACTCTGCGCGATGTCGTTCTCAAGCAGCAGAAACTTGTAAAATGTTTTTAAACCCGAAATTACCCGACCCTGGGTATTGGCGGAAAAACCAATGGTTGCCAGCCACTGAACAAATTCTGACAGTTGTTTTGCATTGAACTTATCCGGTGCCTGGGCTTCGAGGAAAAGCGCCGCATAAGCTTCCAGCTTTTTCAGATCGTCTTCATAGGCTTCAACCGAATTGCCGGACAAAGAGCGTTCGAGCATAAGGTAGTGCCTGAACCGTGTGTAGTATGAGCGCCAGGATGCCAATTGTGGGAAATTTATCCTATTTTCAGGCCATGAAGATAGCGATTATAAACGGGCCCAATCTGAACATGCTCGGCAAACGAGAGCCCGGTGTATATGGCAATATGAGCTTCGACGAGTATCTTTTATTGCTCCGAAAAAAATTCCCCGGATTCGAGATCGATCATTTCCAAAGCAATGTAGAGGGCGAACTGATCTCCGCGATTCAGAATTACGGTGGCCGTTGCGACGGGCTGTTGCTGAATGCCGGCGGATACACGCATACTTCCGTTGCCCTGGCCGACGCGGTTGCTGCTGTCAGCACACCAGTTCTTGAAGTACACATCAGCAACATCTTTGCACGCGAAGACTTCCGCCATGTTTCCATTCTTGGCGCCAGGTGCGTGGGAAGTATCAGTGGTTTCGGGCTGCGAAGTTACGAACTGGCTCTGGCGTACTTCGTGAAAGATTAATTCAGGATGTCAAGACTGCCCAGGCCCTCACGGATGATCTCTATTTCAGGACCACTGCAATCAAGCACTGTTGAAGGATAAATGTTACCGAAACCACCATCTATTACCATGTCCACCACATCCTGATACTGGCGGTGAATCACCTCGGGATCGGAAAAATACTCCAGGATGTCGTCGCTAGTATCGTGCAAACTGGTTGAAATGAGCGGATTTCCCAGATGCTGCACAATGGCTTTGCAAATAGCATTGTCGGGCACACGAATACCCACCGTTTTTCTGTTTTGCTTTAACAACTTCGGAACATTTGAATTGGCTTCAAGAATAAAAGTATAGGGTCCAGGTAAAGCTTTTTTCATGATCCTGAACACCTGGTTGGGAATGGCTTTCGTAAACTCGCTTAGCTGACTCAGGTCGGAACAGATAAATGAAAAATTGGATTTATCAGGTTTGATGCCTTTGAGTTTGCAGATTCGTTCAATTGCCCGCGCGTTGGTAATGTCGCAGCCCAGCGCGTACACGGTGTCCGTTGGATAAATGAGGATGCCGCCATTCTGAAGGCATTCACTGATCTTTTGCAGATCGTCGGTAGGAATATTTTTTTCGTTTAACCTTAAAAGCACGTGTGAAGTTAAACAAATAACCCGCAATTAGGATGCCACCGGTTACACTGCCCTGCTGTTTTGTAAACGGGGAAACGTCTTAAAACACAAAAAAACATAAAAACGAAACTTTATCCGAAAGCGGAAAATCAGTTTTCTATTTTTACTCCTGAGTAAGACATCACCCATGCGCAAAAAAATACCTGTTCTGATATTTTTTATGTTATCAGTTCTCAGCGGAGCACAAACGCTCAGGTTCTCAGGCAATGTTAAAGATACGGCAGGTTCGGGCGGAATGCCCAATGTGTTGTTCATGGCCATAAAATTCAAGGATTCAACGCTCACTGGTTTTACCCGCTCCGACAGAAACGGCATCCTCCCGGTACTGAGGGTTCCTCTGGATACTTATATTGTCATCCTTTCTCATCCAGCGTTTAGTGACAAAAATTTTCTGCTGGTGCCCTCCCCCACCGACACGGCCTTCAATTTTAAAAATGTAGTTATGCCTCCAAAGTCGGTTGTGCTCAACGAAATTGAAGTGCTGGCTTACCGCGATAAAAGTTATTACAAAGGCGACACCCTGGTTTTCACCGCGGACTCTTTTAAAACCAGGCCCAACGCTACAGTTGAGGATCTTCTCAAAAAACTTCCGGGCATGCGGGTAGATGCCAACGGAAAAATTACCGTGCAGGGAAAAGAAGTAGACCAGGTGCTGGTGGATGGCGACGAGTTTTTCGGGACAGATCCCACCGTGGCCACAAGAAATTTAAATGCTACTTCAATAGAGAACGTTCAGGTTTATGACAAAAAAAATGAAAGCACGGAAGATGGCGCTGCCGAAACAGTGAAGGTGCTTAATCTTCAGATGAAGGACGATGCAAAAAAAGGATATTTCGGCAAAGTCTCAGGAGCCAGTGATTTTCAGAATTTTTATGAAGGCGAAGTTCTGGCCAATAAATTTAAAGGCAACAGGAAAATGTCTTTTTTCGGGCTGGGCGCCAATACCCCCAAACAGGCGTTTAACTACGGAGATGCCCAGAAGTTCGGCCTCGACAACGAACAACAATGGCGTTACGATGAAGAAAGCGGGTCCTGGTCGAGTTCACAGGATAACCGGAAAGGAATTCCGCAGACCTTAAAAACGGGATTTTATTTCAACGACAAGATTGGAAAACACACCAAGGTAAACACCGATTACACTTATAACCGCAACCAGTTGCAAACAGGTTCAGAAACCAACACCCAGTTTTTTCTTGAAGACACCTCTTACACTAATAGAAACACTAACACCACCAGCAGCCTCCAGCAGAACCACGCACTCAACATGCGCGTCATTCACAAGATCGATTCAACGAACGAACTCACCATCGTGCCCAAACTTCGGTACAACCAATCGCAAAACAGCTCCGACCAGACCGATGACTTTGTTTCCGGCAGCGGCGAAAGAACCAGGACCACCCGTGTGCTGAATACAACAAACAATGAAGGCAAAGACCTGAACCTTTTGATCAAGCTGAACAGAACATTCAGAAAAAAAGACCGGTTGCTGGTAATGAGTTATCAGCCTGTTTATAACGATCAAAAAAGTAAAACAGATCTCAGTACCGGTTTCTTTTATTACAACAACAATCTCAGCGACAGCAGTCTCGTTCAAAAACGCTCACAGGATAATTTCAAAATGGAGCACAATACTTTTATCTCCTACACCGAACCCTGGACAAAAAAATTCAAGACCGAATTATCTTACAATTTCAGCCACAACCACAACGGCACCAACCGCCAGACCTATGATATCATTACCGGTGGTGACATTCTGAACCCGGCCATGTCGAATAACTTTGACAACCTGCGCATCATTAACCGCGCGGGCGCAAAACTGATTTACGATGTAAAAAAATACCGCGCTACCATCGGAACCAACGTGCGGAACATCATGCAGCGGAACATCAATTTAACAACCGACGAAAGACTTGCCTATACTTTTAACAACATCCTGCCTAACGCCTCTTTTCAGTATCGCATTAACCAGGGCTCCAACTTTTCTCTTCAGTACAACAGTTCGTCGCAGCAACCCGACCTGCGCCAGATGCAGCCTGTGGTGGACAACACAGATCCCAACCGCATCTCTTACGGCAATCCCGATCTGCAACCTACTTTCAGCAACCACGCCAATCTCAACTACTATTTTTACAAAGGCGTCAGCGATATTAACTTCTGGTCGGGCTTCAATGCCACCAACACCAATAATCAGATCTCCTACGCAACCGAATTTGATTCACTGGGTCGCGCCGTAACCAGGCCCATCAACGTAGATGGCAATTATTATGGCAGCATTTATATGGGAGGTGGCTTTCCGGCGTTTAAACGTTTTATGAAAGTTTACATCAATTTTAACTCCAGCCATTCCAATAACGTCTCCTTCGTTAATGGCGTAAAAAATGTGGCACAGAACACCAGCTACGGTCCGGGACTCACGCTCGAAAAGGACGCTGAAAAATTTGCGGTGTCCCTGGAGGGCAATTACGATTATAACATTCCGAAAACGAATCTCAGCGTAAGTTCCCAGCAGCCCTATTACACTTACAAGATCAACGGTTCGGTAATGGTGAAATTTCCAAAAAAATTCTCATTGACCGCCGAGGGTAATTATGTGAACAACGGCAACCGCACACCAGGCTATAACCTCAATTATTTTATTCTGAACGGTGCCATCAACAAAAGTTTTTTTAAAACCGAGGATGTGGTGGTTTCGCTGATGGCCAACGACATTCTGAACCAGAACATCAGCAACGAACGATTTATCGAAGCCAACAGGATTGTGGATACCAAAACCCAGATCATCAGGCGTTATTTTTTATTAAGAGTATTGTGGAAGTTCAACAGTCAAAAACAAACACCCGATGAAGACGATGACTATTAAAAACACATTTGTTTTGTTATTCTTTATCTGGGGATGCTGCGCCTCGGCCCAGATTACCGCTGCTAAAATCGTTTATGAAAGAAAAACCAACCTTTATAAAAAATTTAAACGCAACGACAACATCCAGCGCTGGGTAAAAGAAGAAGACAAAATAAAAACAGATTATTTTGAGTTGTTTATCAACGACACCTGCTCTGCCTTTAAACCTCAGGAAAGCGATCTGCGGGAAAACCTCAGCTGGGCAACAGCCAAAAATTCGGTTTACCAGTTTCCGGCGCGTAAACACCGGTACCTTATCAAAACCATGTGGGGCGAAG
>CAZFCR010000277.1:0-5125 GCA_964517305.1 uncultured Akkermansia sp. | reverse complement strand
CGGATGGACAACGCTGGGTGATTCGAAACATTGATTTTGCCGAACAGAGCTGGCGGCGTCAGAACATCGTGCTCAACATCGCCATTGGGTATCCTTTTTAGAAATTACTTTTTGTTGCAAGCGATCGTACAAAGGCAACAAGTTCTGTGTTTTGTAATACATAGTGCGGATCCGCTGTATCAATGGCGCTCTGTGGCATCACAGGCATGCGCGCTGAATCGGGATGTTGCACCACGGTAATCCCCCCTGATTTTTTTATTGCCACCAGTCCTTTACTGCCATCGTGGTTGGCACCGGAGAGCAGGATGCCCGTTACACCTTCACCGAAAACAGCGGCGGCACATTCAAATGTAACGTCGATGCTGGGCCTGCTGAAATTTATTTTTTCTGAATAGTCAAGCGAAAATTCCTTTTCTGATTCTATCAGCAGATGATAATCTGCCGGGGCCAGGTAAATAACACCTTTCTCAATTTTTTCTTTGTCCTCCACTTCACGGATGGGCACCGTGGTTTTAAACGACAGGAGATCGGCCAGTACCGAATCGCCGGGATTTCCTCTGTGAAGTACAATAACAATCGGAAACTCCGGCGCAGCAGGAAGTTGTTCCAGTATGGCAATCACTACCTGGAGGGCGCCGGCCGAACCGCCCAGTATCATCATCCGGCAGGATGCGGTCAATGTGTTTTTCTCCATATTTTTTCTGCGCCCAGTTGTGTGTATTTGTGTGAGATGCCTGAAAAGCGGATGGTTTCTTTTGACCCAATGGCCAGGAATGACAGTGTTTCCAGGCTGTCGTCAAACAACTGAAATACTTTGTCCTGCAATTCTTTGTTAAAATAAATAAGCACATTGCGGCACACAATAATATCAAACGAATTGAACGATCCGTCGGAAACCAGGTTGTGCGTGGAAAAGATCATTTTTTTTGAAAGCGCCTCACTGAATTTTGCCTGATCGTACTTGGCCGTATAATAGGATGAAAAGTCTGCGGTTCCCCCGGAGGCCACGTAATTTTGTGAATAAGCCTTCATCTGGCTGAGATGAAAGATGCCGCTGCGGGCTTTTTCAAGCACACCAGGATTAATGTCGGTGGCATACAGCAGCGATTTATTGAGCAGGTTGGCTTCGTGCAGAAGAATGGCCATCGAATATACTTCTTCGCCTGTTGAGCAGCCAGCGTGCCAGATGCGGATGAAGGGTTTACTTCCGATCCGGGGAATGACTTCATTCCGCAGTGTTTTATAAAATCCGGGATCACGGAACATCTCCGTTACGTTAACAGTGACTTCTTCAACAAAATGTTTCAGACTGTCGCTGTTGTTTTTGAGCAATTTCAGCAGATCGCGTAAGGTTCTGATGCGGTATAGATCGAAGATCCTCTGGATTCTTCTTTTGAGCGAAGCTTCGGAGTATGAACTGAAATCGTATCCCGAAAGTTCGTACACCTCATTCAACAGCAGTTTTATGTCCGCATCGCTGATCATCAGAGTTCAGATAAGAGTTTCAGTAATTTGTCAACGTCTATGGGTTTTGAAATGTAATCGTCGGCTCCGGCTCTGAGACATTTTTCGCGATCGCCCACCATGGCCTGCGCGGTAACGGCGATCACCGGCAGGTTGGTTCTGTTTTCAAGTTCTTTGATCACCGGAATGGCTTCGTACCCATCCATATCGGGCATCATCATGTCCATCAGCACCACATCCACGGGCTCATCTGTTTCCAGTAATCTGATGGCTTCAGCCGCATCGCTGCACGCGACACAGTCGTATGACCTGGATTTCAGCGTGGCCTTCAGGGCAAATATGTTCCTGGGATCATCGTCTACAATCAGCACTTTTTTTTTCATCGTGATTCCCTTAGTTTTTTTCGTAAAGCCATACGCGCAAAAGCGATACCAGCTGGTCAATGTCAACAGGTTTGGTAATGTAATCCGAAGCGCCCGCGCTGATGCATTTCTCGCGGTCGCCCGACATGGCCTTGGCAGTTACCGCGATAACCGGCAGATTTCGCCACCGCACGTTTTCCCTGATCTTGCGTGTTGATTCATAACCGTCCATCTCAGGCATCATCATGTCCATCAGCACCAGGTCGATGTTGTTGTTCTCCTTCAAACGGAGCAGCGCCTCTTTCCCGTCAACCGCTGTAATGACAGTTACTTTGTATTTTTCGAGCGCCTTCGACAGTGAATAAATGTTTCTCACATCGTCGTCGGCCACAAGAATCACTTTCCCTTCCAGCACATCATTCATGGCGCCCAGTTTTTTGGTACTGTCTCCCGGCGATTTATGTTTGCTGTCTTCCATCAGATGGAGAAAAAGCGAAACTTCATCAAGCATACGCTGGTAAGAGTTGGCGGTTTTAACGATGATGGAATCGGCGTATTTCCTGATCCGCAGCTCTTCGTTTTTCGAAAGACTTTTACCTGTAAAAACGATGATGGGAAGATTTTCCATGCCCGGATTTTTTTTCGCCTCCTCGAGTGTTTCGTAAGCTTTGGCATCTGGAATGCCCATGTCGAGTATCACACAATCCACTTCTTTGCTGTTCAGCGCGTCAACACCTTCTCCGATGCTGTTTTTGAGTTCGCTGTTGATGTTAAAGGTGCCAAGAAAATAAGCCAGTGCTTTGGCGTGTTTGGGATTATCTTCAACAATGAGAACTTTTTTTGTTTTGCGTTCAAGTACGTATTCAATTTTACTGAAGATCTCATTCATCTGTTCAAAGGCCATTGGTTTGTCGATGAAGTTCACCGCGCCTTTGAGCATGGTTTCGTTTTTAAGACTAAAAGACGACATCATGTGAACGGGAATGTGACGCGTGCGTGGATTGGCTTTGAGTTCTTCCATCACTTCGAGACCGCTTTTTACAGGCAGCTGAACATCCAGCAGGATGCCCGCGGGCAGGAGTTGCTGAGCCAGCGCCACACCTTCATCGCCGCGCACCGCCACCACACCACGATAACCTTTTTTGCGTGTCACATCAAGCAGGGCTTTGGCAAAACGTGTATCGTCTTCAATGATCAGCATGGTTTTGTCTCCGGCACCTATCTCATTGCGGTCGTCAGGAATGTTCTCAGGAACCGTGGCTGAAATATAACGGTTGAGCGCTTGCGGGATCTGTTCTGTTTCCTCTTCTTTGCCGCCGTCGGTAGGGTTTGTTTCTTTGCGCACTTCAACAGGCGATACGGGCACACTGAAAGTAAATTCACTGCCTTTCCCGATTTCACTCACGAGGCTGATCTCGCCGCCGAGAAGGCGCGCAAGTTCGCGACTGATGGATAAGCCCAGCCCTGTGCCGCCGTATTTTCTTTTGGTTGATCCGTCTGCCTGCTGAAAGGCTTCGAATACAAGCGGCTGTTTTTCCTTCGGGATCCCAATGCCTGTGTCTTTCACTGTAAAACGCAGGAAATTTTTCTGCTGCGGGTGGCGACTGATGTTCAGCTCCACATAACCACGCGATGTAAATTTCAGGGCGTTGGAGAGCAGGTTTTTTAATATTTGTTCGAGTTTGGTTTTATCTGTGAGCAAACCTGAAGGCAGATCAGGTCCTTCTGTGATCCTGAACTCCACATTTTTTTCCTTCGCTACAGCTTTAAACAAAGCATCCATGTCGGCTTTCAGTTCGCCGAGTCCCACATTTAGAAGTTCAACATCCATTTTTCCGGCCTCAATTTTTGAGAGGTCAAGAATTTCGTCTATCAGCGCCAGCAACCCGCTGCCCGAGCCTTGTATCACCTTGGCGTATTCGATCTGCTCGTCGTTAAGGTTCTTGTCGTTGTTCTCATGCAGCAGTCTGCTCAAAAGCAGGATGGAGTTGAGGGGTGTGCGGAGTTCGTGCGACACATTGGCCAGAAATTCTGATTTGTATTTTGAGCTCAGTTCCAGTTCTTCGGCCTTGCGTTTTACCTCCATGTTTTTTTCTTCGAGCAAAGCGCTGCGTTCTTCAAGTTCCTGGTTGGTTTGTTGTAATTCTTCCTGTTGCACACGCAACTCTTCTTCGGAAGCCTGCAGTTTCTGGGTCTGCATTTCAAGTTCTGAATTCAGATTCTCGAGTTCGCTGTGCTGTGCCTGTAGTTCTTCTGACTGCGCCTGTGTTTCTTCAAACAGTTCTTTGAGCTTGGTTCTGTTGCGCGCCACCTGCAGACTGATGGCGAGCGCTGGGATGGCCTCACTGATAAGGGCAAGACTGTCAGCCTTTGTTTCCTGCAAACTGGCAAACTCAATAACGCCTTCCACCATTTCATTGTGAATGAGTGGCACAATCATCACCTGGCCGGCTGTGGTTTCGCCGCTTGCCGATACAATATTAAAATAGTTTCGCGGCAGATCTTTCACCACCATAACGCGCTGTTCTTTGGCAGCCTGCCCTGCGAGCGATTCGCCAAACCGTAAAGTCAGGGGAATTTTATCCTGATTACTCACCGCGTACCCGGCTGCATACAACAGGCGTGAATTATCGGCAGTGTAAAAAACTGCTGCCTGGGCTCCGATGTAAGATGTAAGTACACGCAAGGCGTCGTCGCATAGATCATTCACCGTTTTTTCACCCCTGATGGCGTCGTTGAGCTGCGAGATGCCATTCTGGATCCAGATCTTTCTTTCGTTTTCGCTGCTGTAATGGCTGAGGTTCTTTTTCATGGTAAGCACAGCGTTCCCGAGTTCATCCTCTTCGCTGCGCGGGGCAACCGATACATTAAAATTACCTTTCCCTATCTGGTTGGCAGCCCCTGCAAGGGCGGTGTTGTTTTTATCGATTGAACGAATGGAAGCTGCCAGCAGACCGATGGCGTCGCTGTTATTTTCAAGCACGATAGTGCCGCTTTTTCCGAGTGCGATCTGCTCCGCGTAATCTTTCAGGCTGTTAAGTATGTTGGCAATGTTTTTTGTGACAAAAAGAAGAATGGCGATCACAATGCTGATGTTAATGAGCAGCACCAGCAGGTTCATGTTTTTGGCCCGCCTTTCCTGTTCAATCACTTCAAGTGTGAGTACTTCCGCACGTTTGAGCATCTGGCGCTGAAGCAGTTTGAGGTTGTCAACCGCGTTGGTGGAGATCACCCACCAGTCTGAAAGTTTATAGTTCTGAAAAATTTCCGGGTTTTTAGTTGATTTCTCCACCAGTTCG